>CAYHSN010000249.1:0-3444 GCA_964359235.1 uncultured Vicinamibacterales bacterium
TGGCTCCTCAGGCTG
This sequence comes from uncultured Vicinamibacterales bacterium, assembly GCA_964359235.1. Taxonomy (GTDB): domain Bacteria; phylum Acidobacteriota; class Vicinamibacteria; order Vicinamibacterales; family JAHECP01; genus CAYHSN01. The sequence goes on from CAYHSN010000249.1 coordinate 16, forward strand.
GACTCGAACCAGCAACCCTCCGGTTAACAGCCGGATGCTCTGCCATTGAGCTACTGAGGAACTGGTGGGCGCGCCGGGCGCGACCGTCACGGCCGCGCCCGACATGTGCGAACGTCAATGGTACTGAATAAGGACCGGGCCGAGCAAGCTCGGCCCTTACGCATGACCGGTTACTTCACCGAAGCCTCAACTTCGATCGCGAGATTCCCGCGGAGCGCGTTCGAGATCGGGCACCGGCCCTCGGCTTCCTTCGCGGTCGTGACGAAATCGGCTGCCGACATCCCCTCGAGCCGTTCGGCCACGACGGTCAGCTTCGACGTCACGAGCGTGATGCCCGCGTCGCCCTTGTCCGCCGTCACGGTCGCCGTCACGGTCGTCGTCGCGGCCTTCGCGCCCTTCCGGCCGAGCGTGCCGTTGAGCGCCATCGCGTAGCACGCGGCGTGCGCCGCCGCGATGAACTCCTCCGGGCTCGTCATCCCTTCCGGCTCGCCAATCCGTCGCGGAAACGTCACGGGCAGCGAGAACGCGCCCGAGCCGGCCTTCGCCATTCCCTTGCCGTCCATCACCGTGCCTTCCCAGTTCACTGTCACGTGTCGCGAGAACGTCGCCATCGTTCCTCCTGACGATTGTCGGGCTTCGGGCTCCAGGCTCCGGGCTCCGGCACGCCGCAGCCTGCCGAAGCCTGCAGCCTGAAGCCTGAACTGAAGGCTAGAGCCGTTCAGCCTTCCTTGCTGTTATTGTCCGTCTTCTTCTTCCGCGTCTTCCGCGCGCCTTTCGCGGTCCAACGGAACTGCACGACGACGCCGAGCATGCCGATCGCGATCCAGGCCGCGATGAGCCAGCCGCGGTGGGTGTCCAGACTGGCCGGATACGCGAGCCACACGTCGTCGGGCGTCTTCGCCGCATTCGCCCGCATCGCCAACCCGCCGACGATCGCCGTCCACGCGCCGCCGAACGCGGTGCCGACGATGATCACGTCGCGCTGGAGGACGAGGGCGCCGAGCGCGCCCGCCACGGCGCAGAGGATCACGACGAGCGGGTGCGGATCGCCGCCGATCTGCGTCCAGATCAGGTTCACGGCGAGCGCCGCCAGCGCCGCGCCGACGATCGCCACGCCGATGAAATACGCGGCGATGAGGATGAGCGCGCCGATGAGGCCGCCGGCCATCGCCGAGACGATCATCCACCACGTCTCGGTCGACCCGACGGCGGTGCTCGCCATCAGGGCCCCGAGGATGAATCCGTAGATGCCGAGCACGAGCCTGAACAGGCGGTATCCGGCGAAGCATGCCAGGATGCCGCCGACGAGGAGCACGAGCGCCGCGGGCGTCTGGTAGGCGACGGGGAGCACAGGGACAACATTATTGATCAGGTGCGACGTGCGACGTGCGGCGTGCGACGTGCCGGGTGCGCCGAGCGCCGGGCGCCGGTATATGATGGCCGGGCCACGATGAACCGGCGCACCGTCATTGGCCTCGCGACCTCGCTCCTGGGACTCCTCCTGCTCGCCTACCTCGTGCGGCAGGTCGGAGTGGCGGCGATCGCCGAGGGGGCGCGCGCGGTGGGCTGGGGCTTTCTCGCGCTCGTGGCGCTCGGCGGATTCCGCTTCGCCGCCCGCGCGCTCGCGTGGACGCGCGCGCTCGACGACCCGTCACGCCTGCCCTTGCGCCACGCGTTCGCCGCGACCCTCGCCGGCGACGCGCTCGGCAACGTCACGCCCCTCAGCCTGCTCGTGAGCGAGCCGGCCAAGGTCGCCTTCGTCCGTCCCACGCTCCCGATACGCCCCGCGCTCGCCGCCCTCGCCGTCGAGAACTTCCTCTACTCCCTCTCGGCCGCCATCGTGGTGGCGCTGGGTACGATGGCCCTGCTCTTCACGTTCACGCTGCCCGAGCCGCTCCACACCATCAGCGTGTTGTCGCTCGGCGTGATGGTCGGCATCCTCGTCGTCTCGTTCTGGATGATCGGGCAGCGGCTCGCGGTCGTGAGCCCCGTGATTCGATTGCTCTTCGGCCCGGGCCATCGCGCGTCGCGCTGGCTCGCCCGCATCCAGGTGCTCGAGACCAGGACCTTCGAGATCTACGAGCGGCGGCGCGGCCGGCTGCTGCCCGTCATCGCCTGCGAGGCGGCGTTTCACGCGGCGGGGGTGGCGGAGATCTACCTGACGGTCTGGTTCCTGACCGGCGCCGCGCCCACCATCCTGACGGCGTTTCTGCTCGAGTCGGTCAACCGCGTGATCACGGTCGTCTTCAAGGTGGTGCCGCTGCGCGTCGGCGTGGACGAGGCGGGGACCGCCCTCTTCACGCGCGTGCTCGGTCTCGGCACGACGGTCGGCGTGACACTCGCGCTCGTGCGCAAGGCGCGGGTGGCGGTGTGGGTGATCGTGGGATTGCTGCTGCTCGCGCGGCGGGGGCTCAGCGTGCGGAAGCTGATGGAGGACAGAGAATTGAGAAGTGAGAATTGAGAAATCAGAAAGTCGGAGGCACGTTTCACACTCCTCCATTCTGAATTCTGAATTCTCAATTCTCACTTCACATTTCTCTTCTGCCTTCCATGGCCTTGTGCATCGTGACCTCGTCCGCGTACTCGAGGTCGCCGCCCACCGGCACGCCCATCGCGATACGCGTGACGCGCACCCCGATCGGCTTGAGCAGTTTCGCAAGATAGATGGCGGTGGCTTCGCCTTCGACGTTGGGGTTGGTCGCGAGAATCACCTCGTCGGCGCCCGCCGCCACGCGGTCGAGCAGGCCCTTGATCTTGAGATCGTCCGGCCCGACGCCGTGCAGTGGCGAGAGCGCGCCCATCAGCACGTGATACACGCCCTTGAAGTCACGGGTTCTTTCGACCGCGTCCACGTTTTCCGGCTGCTCCACGACGCAGATCGTCCGGCGGTCGCGACCGTGATGTGTGCAGTAATAGCAGGGGTCACGGTCGGTGATGTTGTGGCACGTCGAGCAGTACGTGACGCGATCCTTGACCTCGCGCATCGCCTCGCAGAGCCGATCGACGGTCTCACGCGGCGTCTTGAGGACGTGGAACGCCAACCGCTGCGCGCCTTTCGCCCCGATGCCGGGCAGGCGCTGCAGCTCCTCGACGAGCCGGGTGATGGACTCGAGTCTCGTCATCTCATGCTCAGGTGATTCCCGGGATCTTCAATCCGCCGAGCAGGCCGCCCATCTGCGACGCCATCGCCTCGTCCGCCTTGCGCGTCGCGTCGTTGATTGCCGCGAGAATCAGATCCTGCAGCATCTCCACGTCGTCTTTCGAGACGACCTCGGGATCGATCCTGATCGCCTGAATCTGCTTCAGGCCGTTCATCACGACCGTCACCATGCCGCCGCCGGCGGTGGCCTCGACGCGCAGCTCAGCCATCTGCGTCTGCAGGCGATCCTGCATGTGCTGCGCCTGTTTCATCATCTGCTGGACGTTCAT
>CAYHSN010000249.1:3544-5463 GCA_964359235.1 uncultured Vicinamibacterales bacterium
ATCTTCGTAATCTCCGCCGCAAACACATCAAGCATCGCCTGCACGCCCGGGTTGGCGAGCGCCTGCTTGCGCAGGTCTGCTTCTGGCGGGTCAGAAGGCGCGGCGCTCTGGCCCGGACCGTTGACCGCCGGCTTCGCGGGCGCCGGACCGGGCGCCGGCCCCTCGCCCTCGATGCCCACGACGGTCATCTGGCGTCCGGTCACCTGGCTCGCGAGCGGCTCGAGCCACCCACGGCTCTGGTCGAGCTGTGCCCTGAGCGCCTTGTGCGCGGACGCGAAGGTGAACGCCACGCGATCGCCCGCGATCTCGATCTTCTGCGCCTGCGCCACGACCGTGCCGTAGAAGAACTTCTTCACCCGCCGAATCTCGGCGATGAGCTTCTCCTTCACATCGCCGCCCGCGCCCGGCGGTGTGACGATGCCGTTCTCGTCAGCGTCGGCAGGCGCCTCGACGCGTCTCGGTGCAGGCGGTGTCTGCGCCCGCGCCGGCGAATCGGCCGCCACCACCGATCGCGTGGCCGGTGCCGGCGCCACCGGCATCGGCCCGCCCTTCTGCAGGCTCTCGATCAGATCGGTCAGCGGCACGAGCTTCCGCAGGTGAATCCACCTGAGCAGCGCCATCTCGAGGTGATACCGCGGCTGCGCCGAGCCGCGGACCTCGAACTCGGCGCGGCTGAGCACGTCGAACGAGCGCATCAGGTCCTCGTTCGAATACCGCGCGGCCAGCGCCTTCAGCCGATCCCGCTCGCCCTCGACCGCGATCTCCGGATCGGCGAGCCGCGACGGATCGATCCTGATCACGAGCAGGTCGCGGACGATGCGCGCCAGTTCGCGGCACACGAGACGGAGATCGTAGCCGGCTTCGACGGTGCGGCCAGCGAGATCGAAGATGGCGGCGGCGTCCTCGCGCGCGACCGTGTCCACGATGTCGAGGAGCAGGTCGCGGCGCACGAGGCCGAGTACGGTCGCGACGTGCTCCGCGGTGACGTGTCCGGCGGCGAACGCCACGACCTGATCGAGCGCGCTCAGGCCGTCGCGCAGGCTGCCCTCCGCCGCCCGCGCGAGCAGCGTCAGGGCCGCGTCGTCGATGCCGATCTGCTCTCTCGTCGCGATGTCGCGCAACCGGTCGACGATCGCCTTGAAGCCGATCGCCTTCAGCTCGAACACGAGCGACCGCGACTGGATTGTCTGCGGCACCTTGTCGAGCTCGGTCGTCGCCATCATGAAGACGACGTGCGGCGGTGGCTCCTCGATGGATTTGAGGAGCGCGTCGAAGGCGTTCTGCGAGAGGCGGTGGACTTCGTCGATGATGAACGCCTTGTACCTGTCGCGCACCGGCCGCAGGCCGAGGCCTTCGACGATGGTCTCGCGGACTTTGTCGATCCCCGTGTGGGAGGCGGCGTCGATCTCGAGCACGTTGATGCTGCGGCCCTGCGCGATCTCGACGCACGCATCGCAGGTGCCGCACGGGTCGGGCGTCGGGCCCTTCGCACAGTTCAGCGCCCGCGCCAGAATGCGCGCGAGCGTCGTCTTGCCCACGCCGCGCGGCCCCGCGAAGATGAACGACTGGCCGATGCGATCGCCGGCGAGCGCGTTCCGCAGGGTCTGCGTCACGCCTTTCTGGCCGATGACATCGTCGAAGCGCTGGGGGCGGTACTTGCGCGCGAGGACCTGGTAGGACATGAGGTCGGGATCGAATTGAGAAGGGAGAATTGAGAAGGGAGAATTGAGAAAAAAGCGGAATCGAGAAAACCGCGGCCCCGGGTCAGTTCCCGTGTTTCGGTTCGTTCCCTGCTTTCTCAATTCTCAATTCTGAATTCTCACTTCGGAACGCTGACGCGTCCCACCGCGGCCCGGAAGGCCCTGCGGCACATGTCAGTGACTACTTAGCGCTGCTGCCTTCCGGCCCTGACGCGGTTC
>CAYHSN010000250.1:0-5453 GCA_964359235.1 uncultured Vicinamibacterales bacterium
CTGGACGCCGTTGAACGTGAAGTCGCCGTTCGGCCGGTTGATGAACGCGATCACCATGTGCTCGCGGCGCACGTCGAAGCCGAACTTCCAGGAGTGCCGGCCCGTGGCCCAGGTGAAGTCGTCGGTGAACTGAAAGACCTCGTTGACGCGCTCGACAAACGGCTGCTGCGAGTCGCCGAGCGTGAAGAAGCCAGAGATCAACATGGAGGCCAGACCGGTCGCCTGCGCTACGTTGTGAGGAACGTTGATGCCGTAGTCGGCGTTCTTGAGGCCGCTCGTCACCGCCGGGTTGGCATAGATCCGGTTGTAGGCGAACCTGGCGACGTTGATGGCGCTGGAACTGAAGATGTAGGTGTCGGAGAGCATCACGTCCTGGAGCGTCGCCTTCGAGATCTGTGCGATGGGGGTCGTGATGGGCGGCGTCACGCGCTCGGTCTGGCTCCGCATGTAGCGCCCGAGCAGCGAGTGGTTCTGGCTCATCTGGTAGTCGAGGCGGATGCCGAACTGGTCGCGGTCGTCGCCGACGTCCGGCGAAGCGGTGTAGCGATTGCTCCCCGTGTTGGGCAGCGGCACGAAATCCTTGAGCAGCATCTGCGCGATCGGACTCAGGCGCGAAGCCGGGATCACGTTGCCCGGGAAGGGCTGGCCCGTCAGCGGGTCGCGGATCGCCGCCCCGCCGGCGAAGTTGCCGTTCCGCTGCGCCTCGCTCAATACCGTGACCGTCGTCGTCGTGCCGCGCGTGTTGCGAAAGCCCTCGTAGTAGCCGAAGGCGAACAGCGTGTTCCTGACGATCGGCGCGCCCAGGCTGCCGCCGAACTGGTTCTGCCTCAGCTTCGGCTTGGGCTGGTTCGCCAGCGCGAAGACGTTGCGCGCCTCGAGCGCCTCGTCGCGGTTGAACTCCCACGCGGCGCCGTGCCACTCGTTGCTCCCCGACTTGGTGACGACGTTGACGACGGAGCCCGCACTGCGCCCGTACTCGGCGCTGTACGAATGAGTGAGGATCTTGAACTCCTGAATGGCGTCGGGCGGTGGCCGCAGCACGAAGCCCGTGTTGAAGGTGTCGTTGTTGCTGGTCCCGTCGAGCAGGAAATTGTTCGACTGATTGCGCATGCCGTTGACGTTGAACCCGCCGGTGACGTTGCCGAACCCGCCCGGCGTGGCGTCGCCGGCCTGCCCGCCGAGCGCACCCGGCGGCGCCACGACGCCGGGGATGAGCGTGCCGAGCTGCGTGAAGTTGCGGCCGTTGAGCGGCAACTCCACGACCTTCTTCTCGTCGATCAGGATCCCCATCGTCGCGTGGCTGGTCTCGACGAGCGGCGATTCGCCGACCACCGTGACGTTTTCCGTCACCTCGCCGACCTGCAGCCGCAGGTCCACGCGCGCCGTCTCGCTGACGCTCACCACGACACCCTCCCGCACCACCGTGCGGAAGCCCGACAGCGAGCCCTTCACCTGGTAGCGACCCGGCGCCAAGAGCGGCACCGTGTAGAAGCCGTCTGCCGCGGTCACGGCCGTGCGGACCAGCCCGGTCGCGTTGCTGAGCACCTCAATCGTGACGCCCGGGAGCACGGCGCTGGATTCGTCGGTCACCAGGCCCGAGATTGTGCCGGTGGCCTGCGCGTGGGCCGCCGCCGGCAGCAGCCACGCCAGAGCGGCGACGAGGGTGAGTGCCGTCATCCATGACCTTCTCATGGCAGTCCTCCTGTCAGTTCCAGAATCGCCAGGGCCAACACTTTCGTCGCGTTCACGAGGTCATCCACGCCGCACCATTCGTCCGGCTGGTGCGCCAGATCGAGAATGCCGGGGCCATAGGCGACGCAGTGCCGGATGCCGCCAATCCGCTCCACGTGCTTGTGGTCGTAGGTGCCCGGGCTCGCCACCCTGGTTGCCTCGCGGCCCAGCACCGTCCGGACGGCGCGCTCCAGCGAGGAGACGAGCGGCGAGTCCTCCGGGGTGCGAACCGGGTGCACGACCATCAGGTCCCGCAGCTCGTAGCGCAGTCCAGGCGTCTCGCGAGCCGCGCGCTCGAGCAGCGCCACCACCTCGTGTCGTACCGCGTCAAAGCCTTCCTCGAGCAGGAAGCGGCGGTCGAACACGGCGCGACACCGATCCGCCACGCACGGCGTCTGGATTCCGTCGACCGGCTGCCCGCCGTCGATGCCGTTGATGTTGAGCGTCGCGTGCCGCGCGCCGTCGGGCACCACCGGCATGGCGGTGGTGCGGCCGGCCAGCGCCGGGACGAGGTCGCGGCGGACGAGGTCGAGCACGACGCCCATGTGCTCGATCGCGCTCACGCCCAGAAATGGCATGCTGCCATGCCCGATGCGGCCGTGGGTCGTGACCTCGAACCAGTAGACGCCGCGGTGCCCGACGCAGACGCGGTCGACGTTGAGCGGCTCGGGAATGATCACGTAGTCGGTGCGCTCGGCGCAGAGGCGGCGTCGCTCGGCGAGCCAGGCCACGCCGGCGAAGCCGCCGCTCTCCTCGTCCACCGTCCCGCTGACCTCCACCGAGCCCGCCAGCTCGATCCCGGCCCGCCGGATGGCTTCCGCCGCGTAGACTGCCGCCGCGATCCCGGCCTTCATGTCGCAGGCGCCGCGGCCGTAGATGCGGCCGTCGCGCACGACGCCGCCGAACGGGTCCAGCGTCCACCCGGCGCCGGCAGGGACGACGTCGAAGTGGCCGTTGAGGTGGACGAGCGGGCGCAGCGTCCGCCCGCGCCGGAGCCCGACAACGTTCACGCGTGGGTGCGCTGACGTGTGTTCCGGACGCCCCTCGGCCGCGCGGTATTCCACCTCGAATCCGCCCGCCGCGAGTCGATCGCCGATCAGCCGCGCGCACGCCTCGTACGCCTCGCCCGGCGGGTTGACGGTCGGGACGCGGATGAGCTCGGAGGTGAACGCCACCATCTCATCGGCGGCGGCGTCAACGGCGGCGAGGACGCGATCGACGACGGCGTCCGGCGCGCAAAGTTGCATTCAGTCGCTTTCTTACAACAGAGGTGCGATGTTGTCAAACCCCGGGGGTTCGATTAGGCTCGACGAGCTGGAGCACGTCGTGCGATGACCCATCTCGTGCTGCTGCTCGCGTACTCCGTGGCCCAGATCGCGCTCGGCTTGTGGATCGGCCGCCGGGTGAGAGACTCGGGCGATTTCTTCGTGGCCGGCCGACGGCTGCGCGCCGGCCTGCTCTTTGCGACGGTCCTGGCGGCGAACATCGGCGCCGGCTCCACGGTGGGGGCGGCCGGCCTCGGCTACCGCGACGGCCTCAGCGCGTGGTGGTGGGTCGGCTCGGCTGGCATCGGGTCGATCGTGCTCGCCGTCTGGGTCGGGCCCCGCATCCGGCGCCTGGCCGCCGAACACGACCTGCGCACGGTGGGCGACTTCCTCGAGTGGCGCTACGGCGCGAGCGTGCGGGCCGTGATTGCGATTCTGCTTTGGCTCGGCACGCTCGCCATCCTCGCGGGCCAGCTCATCGCGCTCGCCTGGGTCCTCAACGTCGTGGCCGGCATCCCGAAGTACGCCGGTTGCCTGATCGGCGGCGTGGTGATGACGACCTACTTCACCGCGGGCGGTCTGCTGGCCTCGGCTTCCGTGAACCTCGTGCAGCTCGTCGTCCTGCTCCTGGGATTCGCCCTCGCCTTGCCGCTCACGATGGGGGCAGTCGGCGGACTCGACGCCGTCGCCGCCGCCGTCGCCGACGAGAGCTTCTGGAACATCTGGCGCGGTGGCGGCTCCGGGTGGATTTATCTGGCGATGCTCGGACCGGCGTTTGTCGTGTCGCCCGGGCTGCTGCAGAAGGTGTATGGCGCCCGCGACGACCGGGCCGTGCGGATCGGCGTCGGGGCGAACGCCGTGGTGCTGCTGCTATTCGCGTTCGCTCCGACACTGCTGGGGATGGCCGCCCGCGTGCTCCATCCGGGACTCACGAACCACGAGCTGGCGCTCCCCACGCTCCTCATGGCGGATCTGCCGCCGCTCATCGGCAGCCTCGGGCTGGCGGCGCTCTTCTCGGCGGAGGTCAGCTCGGCCGACGCGATCCTGTTCATGCTGGCGACGTCGCTGTCGCAGGACCTGTACCATCGCTTCGTGAATCCCGGAGCGAGCGACCGGCAGGTCCTGGCGGTGGCGCGCGGGGCGGCGGTCGGCGGCGGCGCCGTGGGGGTTGCGCTCGCCATCGTCTCGCCGACCGTCATCGGCGCCCTCAGCATCTTCTACACGCTGCTGGGCGTCAGCCTGTTCGTGCCGGTGATTGTCGGGCTCTACAGCCGTCGGCCCGGCGTCGCCGAGGCGCTGGCGGCGATTGCCGCGGGCGTCGTGATCGTGGTGGCACTGCAGCTTTGGACGGATGGACGAGGCTCCGGGGCCTTGACGCCGGCGCTCGTCGGCATCGCGGGCGCCGCGATCGCGTTCGCGATCGTGGGGGCGGTGCGGCGGCGCAGCCATTTTTCCAGATGAGGAGACTTCATGCCGAAGAACGGATTGTTCGATCTCACGGGCAAAGTCGCCATCGTGGTCGGGGGCGGGTCGGGCATCGGCGAGGCGGTGACGATCGGCTGCGCGCGGCAAGGCGCCCGCGTCGCCTGCCTCGACATCAATGAAGAGGCCGCGCGCCGGGTCGCTGCGCGCGCGCAGGGCGAGGGCGGCTCGTGCGAGGCCGGCGCGCTCGACATCCGCGACGGCGGCGCGGTGGACAGGGCGTTCGAAGAGATCCGGTCGCGCCACGGCAGCCTCGACATCGTCATCGGCACGCCGAGCATCAACGTGCGGAAGCCGATCCTGATGTACCAGGACGAGGAGTTCGATCGCGTCATCACGCTGAACCTGAAGGGCAGCTTCAACGTGCTGCGCGCGGCCGGCCGGATCATGACGGCGCAGAAACGGGGCAGCATCGTGCTGTTCTCGTCGATTCGCTCGCAGGTCGTCGAGCCGGGACAGGCCGTGTACGCGGCCACCAAGGCGGGCATCGTCCAGATGGTGCGCGTGGCGGCCGCCGAGTTCGGGCCGCACGGGGTCCGCGTCAACGCCGTCGGCCCGGGCGTCGTGGAGACGCCCCTGACGGCGCCGATCAAGGCGAAGCCCGAGTGGTACGCCGCCTACGCGGCCAAGAGTGTGTTCAACCGCTGGGCGCAGGCCGAGGAGATGGTCGGGCCGACGATCTTTCTCGTCTCCGACGCGGCCAGCTACGTCACGGGCACGCTCCTCCTCGCCGACGGCGGCTGGACCGCCGTCGACGGCCGGTTCACGCCCCCGGGGATGTGAGGTGCGGGCGGATCCTGTTTGCATCGCCGTCATCCCCGGCGACGGGATCGGCCGCGAGGTGATCCCGGCCGGCGTCGCCGTGCTGGAGCGCGCGGCCGCCCGGCACGACTTGCGGCTGGCGTTCGTCGAGTTTCCCTGTCGAATGCGCTGCAGCACTCCATGGTGCTGTGGGACGAGGTCGTCGCCGACGTG
>CAYHSN010000251.1:0-5452 GCA_964359235.1 uncultured Vicinamibacterales bacterium
CGATGAGGCGCTGGAACGCGATGCGGGCGACGCGTGCGGTCACGTGCGCGGCGAGCCACGCGATCACGACCGCGGCGGCGACGGCGACGAGCCCTTCGACGCCGCTCAGGGCAGGCGCGGTCGGCCCCTGGAGATCAGGTCCAAGCCAGCGGCTCAGCATGCAGAAGCCTCCTGAGAGCTCGTTCTTAGAGCGGCTCGAACCGGGCCGTGAAGTGGCGCAGCACGGGCGGCGCAGACACGATCCGGTATCCGCGGATCCGGTCTTTCATGTTCGCGACGGCGATCACCGCTTCGGCGACATAGTCGATGTGCGACTGCGTGTACACGCGTCGCGGGATGGCCAGGCGCACGAGGTCCATGGCGGCCGGCGTCTCGGTGCCGTCGGCGTGCCGGCCGAACATCACGGTGCCAATCTCCACGCTGCGGATGCCCGCCTCGACGTACAACTGATTGACCAGCGCGACCCCGGGGTACTCGAGCGGCGGGATGTGCGGCAGCAGGGCCCGCGCATCGATGTAGATCGCGTGCCCGCCGCTCGGCTGGATGATCGGCACGCCCGCGCCGAGAAGCTTCTCGCCCAGATACTCGGTCGAGCGAATGCGATACCGTAAGTAGGCTTCGTCGACGACCTCCTCGAGCCCCTGCGCGATGGCCTCGAGATCGTACCCGGCCAGGCCCCCGTAGGTGGGGAAGCCCTCTGTCAGGATCAGCAGGTTTCGCGCCGCGCTCGCCCACTCGTCGTCATTCATGGCCAGGAACCCGCCGATGTTCGAGAGACCGTCCTTCTTCGCTGACATCGTGCAGCCATCAGCCAGGGAGAACATCTCCTGGGCGACGGCTTTGGGCGCGCGATCGGTCTGGCCCGGTTCGCGCAGCTTGATGAAGTAGGCGTTCTCGGCGAAGCGGCAGGCGTCGAGGAACAGCGGCTTCTTGTAGCGATCGCACAGGGCCCGCACGCCGCGCAGGTTCTCGAGCGACACCGGCTGTCCGCCGCCGGAGTTGTTGGTCACCGTCACCATGACGAGCGGCACGCGGTCGCCCTTCTCCTCGAGCAGGCGCTCCAGCGCGTGCACATCCACGTTGCCCTTGAACGGGTGCACCAGCGACGGCACCCGTCCCTCGGGAATGACCAGGTCCAACGCCTCGGCGCCCTCGACCTCGACGTTGGCGCGCGTCGTGTCGAAGTGGTTGTTGTTCGGCACGATCTGGCCGGGGTGCAGGATCGTATGGAACAGGATGCGTTCGGCCGCCCGCCCCTGGTGCGTCGGAATGATGTGCGTGAACCCGGTGAGCTCGCGGACGACCGCCTCGAAGCGGTAGAAGGAGCGGCTGCCCGCGTACGACTCGTCGCCCTGCATGAGCGCGCCCCACTGCGCCGCCGACATGGCGCCGGTGCCCGAGTCGGTGAGCAGGTCGATCAGGACGTCCTCGGCCCGCAACAGGAAGACGTTGTAGCCGGCCCGCTGCAGCGCGGCCTCTCGGTCCTCGCGCCGCGTGAACTTGATCGCCTCGACCGACTTGATCCGGAACGGCTCGATGATCGTTCTGAAATTCATTGGTAACCAGTTCTCAGTTGTCAGAGTCTGAGAAGAAATCGCCGTCGTGTAGCGCAGCCCTTCCGCCTTCGCTCGAGGCTTCGGCGGACCGCCGTAGCCTTGGCGGAGGCGGTCAGGGCTGCCCGACAAAGCAGGCCTGAAAGGCCTGCGCTACGGATTTCTTCTCAGGCTCTCAGTCCTCAGTCGTCAGTCGTCAGTTCTCCCTGAGCGGCAACCGCGTCACCGGCCCGGTTGAGTCTTGGTGCGGCGGCCGCCGGTTATTGGTGTGGATGGACCTCGAAGCCGCTGCGCTCGAGTTCCTGCTCGATCTGCCGGCTGCCGTCTCCTTCGACGACGCGGCCGTCGAAGAGGTGAATGCCGCGCTCGGCGTGGCGCGCGTAGCGCGGATCGTGCGTGACCATGCAGATCGTCGCGCCCTCGCGGTGCAGCTCGCGCAGCAGATCCATGACCGACTCGCCGTTCTTCGAGTCGAGGTTGCCCGTCGGCTCGTCGGCAAGCAGGATCGACGGATGTCCGCCGACCGCGCGCGCCACCGCGACGCGCTGCTGCTGACCGCCCGAGAGCTGGCTCGGCAGGTGCTTCGCCCGGTGCGACATGCCGACCTTCTCGAGCGCGGCCATCACGCGTTCCTTGCGCTCGGCGGCTTTCATGCCGCGATAGGTGAGCGGCAGCTCGACGTTCTCGTAGACCGTCAGGTCGCCGATCAGATTGAAGCTCTGGAAGATGAACCCGATCTCGCGGTTGCGCACGCGCGCCCGCTCGGAGAGCCGCAAGTCGGCGACCGACCGGTCGTTCAGCCAGTAGCTCCCCTGCGACGGCGAATCGAGCAGGCCGAGGATCGAGAGCAGTGTCGATTTCCCGCACCCGGAGGGCCCGGCGACGGCCACGTATTCACCTTTGGCGATCTCGAGATGGATGCCCGCCAGCGCGTGCGTCTCCACTTCGTCGGTGTAGAACACCTTGGTCACGCCGTCGAGCCGAATCAGAGGTTGCGCGCTCGTGTTCATCGATCTCTCCTTAGCTTCACGTCCAGCAAGAGGCCAGCCGCGTCAGGTCCTTCCCAGAGTCAGCAATCGTCAATCAGCAATCAGCAATCGACAATCCTCAATCACCAGTCCCTACCCCAATCGAACCCGATCGAACGCGTCCCAGGCGGACATGTCCGAGAGAATGACCTGCTCGCCCGGCTGCAGGCCTTCGACGATCTCGATCGTTTGCACCGAGCTTCGGCCGAGCTTGACGTTCACGCGAATGGCCTCCCCGTCGGGGGTCAGCTTGAAGAGGCCCACCGTGCTGTGCTCCTGCCCGAAGGCCGGGCGCCCGACGTAGATGACGTTCTCGAGCCGCTCGAGCTCGATCGTGCCGTCCACGTTCAGGTCAGGCCGCGCGCCCCGCGGGTACTCGCGCGTGTCGAACGTCACGTCCACACCGACCGTGCCCTGCTGCGCGGCCGGGTCGACGCGCGCCACACGGCCTTCAATGACGCCGTTGCGCGTGTCAACCGAGGCCTTCTGGCCGATCTGAATGTCGCGCGCCTGCGTCTCGGCGATACGGATCTCGGCCTTGAGGAGCGTCGGATCCGCGACCCGCGCGAGATTGGTGCCCGGGCCAACCTGCTGACCGACCTCGACCGGCACCAACTGCAGCACGCCCGTGATGCCCGCCCGGACGCGCAGTTCGCCGAGCAGGCTGCGCTGCAGCTCGTTCATCGTCCGGCGCCGATCGACCTCGGCCTTCTGCGGCGCGAGCTGCGAGGCCGCGCCGTCCTGAAGGATCTGGAGCCGACGGTGTTCGATCTCGACCCGGTTCTTGAGCTCTTCGGCCTGCGAGCGCGAGCGCTTCAACTGGATGTCCGAGACGAGGCCTTCCTTCGCTAGCTGCGCGTCGGCTTCGTACTGGAGTTGCGCCTGACGGAAGGCGGCCTCGGTCTGCGCCACGAGCGAGCGCTGGTTGAGGACCTGGCTTTCCAGCTCGGCCTTGCGGTTGTCGTACTGCGCCAGCGCGCCTTCCAGATTGAGCCGCGCTTCGAGCACGGCCTGCTCGAGCGTCGGGTTCGACAGTTCCAGGATGACCGTGTCGGGTTTCACCTGTGCGCCGGGTCTGATCAGAATGCGCTCGACCTTGCCGTTGCTCGTCGCGGGAATCCAGCGGATGAGTTCCGGCACGAGCGTGCCGGACCCGCGGACCTGACGCACCATCGAGCCGCGCTTCACGGTGTCGATCCAGACGGTGGCGCGATCGACCGTGGGGGCGGCGGGTCTGAGCCGCGAGACCCCGACGGTGACGAGAATGATGACGACGAGGCCGGCGCCCGCCAACGCCCATTGCCTGATCCTACGTCGGCGGAGAATGGAGGGGTCGCGCTGAATATCAACCATGGTTCTGCTGTAACGAAGCTTCGCCTCAAACCGACAAGTGAGCCGTGAACGGCCGCGGCGAAGCTTCGTTACTAAAGTGGCTCGACTTCGAGCCGTGCAAGCGCGGCTAGAGAATCAAGGCTCTCCCAAAGGCTGTGCCGCGCGCCCATCGCCCGAATAAGCGTTATCCTAGCCGTCATTTACGGGTCTGCACAAGCCATGAACCGGGCCCGGCGGCTGCCCACTTCCGGGACCGCTAATCCCGAATCCGGGCAGGACGTTCCCGCCTGGCTCGGTGGATTGGACGAGCGAAAGAGCCCACAAGTTTGCAGAGGTTTACGAGAATCCGGCAAAAGGTGGAGGCGGGGGCCCGGATTGGTCTAATGAAAAGGTTCTCGCCTCTTGGCGGCGTGCCTCTCACCGCGCTCGGGTGGAACGAGCACTTCGCTCGTGCCTTCGAGCCATTTGCCGCGGATGGTCTGCTCGCCGGACGGGTGGTCCTGGAGCACACGCATCTCTACCGCGTCCTGACCGAGTCGGCCGAGACGCTGGCCCGGGTGTCCGGACGCTTCCGCCATCACGCGGAGGGCCGCGGCGAGTTCCCGGCCGTCGGCGACTGGGTCGCGATGGTGCCGCGCCCGCAGGGCGGCCGCGCGACGATCCGGGCGGTGCTGCCGCGGCTGAGCCGGTTCGCGCGCAAGGTCGCTGGCAGCCGGACCGAGGAGCAGGTGGTCGCGGCCAATCTCGACACGGTGTTCCTCGTCGCGGGGCTCGACGGCGATTTCAACCTCCGGCGGCTCGAGCGCTATCTCGTGCTGGCGCGCGAAAGCGGCGCCGTGCCGGTCGTCGTGCTGAACAAGGCGGACGTGTGTCCGGATGTCGCGACGCGCGTGCGCGACGTCGAGGCGATCGCGCTCGGCACGCCGGTCTTCGCCGTCAGCGCGCGGACGCCGCAGGGGCTCGACGCACTCCGGACCTTCCTCCGCCGCGGTGAAACGGTGGCATTGCTCGGGTCGTCCGGCGTGGGAAAGTCGACGATCATCAACGCGCTCCTCGGAGAGGCGCTTCTGCGCACGCGTGAGGTGCGCGATCACGACAGCCGCGGCCGCCACACGAGTAGCGCGCGTCAGCTCGTCGTGCTGCCCGGGGGCGCGCTGGTGATCGATACGCCGGGCATGCGGGAGCTGCAGCTCTGGGAAATCGGAGAGGGTCTGCACGAGACCTTCGACGACGTCGACTCGATCGGCGCGACCTGCCGCTTCCGCGACTGTCAGCACCGGAGCGAGCCGGGCTGCGCCGTGAGAGCGGCGGTCGAGGCGGGCCGGCTGGCGGCCGCGCGCCTCGGGAGCTACGTGAAGCTGCGGGACGAACTGGAGCGGCTCACTGAACGGCCGGAGCGCAAGCGGCAGGAGAAGATCGTGGGCCGCGCGCTCAAGGCGCATTTGAGGACGAAGCCGAGGCGATGAGCGAGCCGAGGCCGACCGCGGAGAGCCCGGAGAAGGGCTGACCGCAGCGGTCGCGGAGATCACAGCGCGGCTG
>CAYHSN010000252.1:0-3522 GCA_964359235.1 uncultured Vicinamibacterales bacterium
GCGCGCTTCGCCGACGCCTGGGCCCGCCTGGCCGAGGCCTACGCGCTCATGGGCGGCATCCTCGATCCCGACCCCGCCTGGTTCCGCCGGGCGGAACGTCCATGTGGGGCTCCTGCAGGAAGCCCAGGACGGCCTGGCCACCGCGCTCGCCGGGAAACCCGCGCGGGCCGTCGCGCTGCTCGAGAAAGCCGCCTCCACGGGTCTCCCCAACTACCCCGTGTTTCGCGACGACCCGCACGTCCGCCCACTGCACAACCGCGCGGCTTCCTGCGCCTGATGGCCACGCTCAAGCGCGAGTGCGCCGGCTACGAGCGCGAGTTCGGTCACGCCGTTGCGTTGACCGGGCGCGAGGTGGAGCCTAAGATGCTCGAGCGACCTGACGCACGCAGATGATCGGAAAGAAGCTCTCCCACTACCACATCGTCGAGCACATCGGTGCGGGCGGGATGGGTGTGGTCTATCGGGCGCGGGACGAACGGCTGGGGCGCGATGTCGCGCTGAAACTGCTGCCCGCCGAGACGCTTGGAGACGCGGCGGCCCGCCGGCAACTCCAGAACGAGGCGCGCACGGCCTCGGCGCTGAACCATCCGCACATCTGCACGATCTACGACGTGGGTGAGGCCGAGGGACAGTTTTATGTGGCCATGGAGTACGTCGTGGGGCAGCCGTTAGCGCGGATGATCCCCGCAGGCGGGCTTCCGGAAGAGTCAGTAGTTCGATATGGGGTGCAGATTGCCGACGCGCTGGCGCACGCGGAGGACCGAGGGGTTGTCCATCGCGACCTGAAAAGCGCGAACGTGGTGGTGACGCCGGAGGGCCGGGCGAAAGTGCTCGACTTCGGACTGGCGCGGCGCGCGCGCAAAGAAGAACTAGAGGAGGCAACGAGGTCGCGTGTGTCGCTCGAGGAGAGCGGTGGAATCGCGGGGACGCTGGCCTACGTGGCGCCGGAGGTGCTGCGCGGCGAGCCGGCGAACGCGCGGAGCGACATCTGGGCGCTCGGCGTGGTGCTGCATGAGATGGCCGCGGGCGAGCTGCCGTTCCAGGGCGGGACGGGATTCGAACTGAGCTCGGCGATTCTGCGCGAAGCGCCGCGGGCGTTGCCGGCGCGAGTACCGGCGGGGCTGCGTTCGGTCATTCAACGCTCTCTGGCGAAGGAGCCCGGACAGCGCTACCAGCGGGCCGGCGAAGTGCGCGCGGCGCTGGAGGCGATCGGATCAGGGCCGATGGCGGCAGCCACGGCGGCTGTCCCGCGAGGAGGGTTCTCGCGCCGCGGGGTGCTGGCGGGTGGCGCGGCGGTGGTCGTGCTGGCGGCGGCCGTGCTGGGCTTGAACGTGGGCGGCGTGCGGGACCGGCTGCTGGGGCCGGCGGGGCCGCCGCGGATCGAGTCGATTGCGGTGTTGCCGCTCAACAACCTTTCGGGAGACCCGGCGCAGGAGTATTTCGCCGACGGGATGACCGAGGCGTTGATCAGCAGCCTGGCGCAGATCGGTGCGTTGCGGGTGATCTCGCGGACGTCAGTGATGCCATACAAGGGAGCGCGGAAGCCGCTGCCGCAGATTGCGACAGAGCTCGGCGTGGACGCGGTCGTGGAAGGGTCGGTGCAGCGCGCGGGCGACCGGGTGAAGATCACGGCCCAGTTGATCCACGGGGCGACGGACAGGCACCTGTGGGCCAGAGAGTACGCGCGGGACTTGCGGGACGTGCTGGCGCTCCAAAGCGAAGTCGCGCTGGCCATCGCCAACGAGATCCGCATCGAGCTGACGCCGCGAGAGCAGACCCGGCTGACCACCGCGCGCAGCGTGAATCCGGAAGCGTACGACTTCTACCTGCGCGGCAAGAGCCATCTGCGGCACGAGAACCGGGACGACAACGACGCGGCGATTGAGTTGCTGGAAAAGGCCGTGGCCGCGGATCCACAGTTTGCCGCGGCGCACGCAGATCTCGCGAACGCCTACTACGTACGGCTGTTCTATTTCGCTCCCGAAGAGAAACGTTGGCAGGAGAAAGCCTACGCGGCAGTGGACAAGGCGCTCGCGCTGGACCCGAACTCCGCGGACGCGTATCTGGCGCGTGGAAAACTCCTATGGATGCCGAGCAACCATTTTGCCCACGAAAAAGCGATCCAGGAATTCCGCCGCGCCATCGCGTTGAATTCCGCCCTGGATGAAGCCCACCACCAGCTCGGGCTGGTCTATCTGCACATTGGATTGCTGGACGAGGCGCTGCGGGAAACGCAGGAGGCGGTGAAGCTGAACCCGGGCAACACGCTGGCGCTCTATCGCACCGGGATGGTGTACCTCTACCAGGGACATTACCAGCAGGCGTGGGACGTCTTCTCGAAGGTCCCGGTGGATTTGAACCCGGCGCTGGTGAGCTATCAGAACGTCAACACACTCTTCCACCTGGGCCGCAAGGCGGAAGCAAAGACGATGGCCGAGGGATTCCTGAGAGGCAATCCTCAAGACGTCGGCGGGCTGGTCACCAGCATGCAGGCGATCCTGGCGGCAGACGCGGGCGACGCGCAGCGCGCGGAGGAGAGGATCACGGCCGCGATCGAACACAGGAAAGGGTACGGGCACTTCCATCACACCGCGTATAACATCGCGTCGGCCTACGCGCTGTTGGACCGGCCGGGCGAGGCGCTGACATGGCTCCAGGCGGCGGCTGACGACGGGCTCCCGTGCTATCCGCTCTTCGAGAAGGATCCGAACCTGGACAAGATTCGGCGCGATCACGGCTTCGCCGCGTTTCTCGCGCAGCAGAAGGCGCTGTGGGAGCGGTTCAAGGGGCTGTAGCCCAGCTCCGGCGACCGTGGGGCGCCGGCTACTCTGGAGCCGCCGCCGCCACGAGACGGTCGACGAGCCGCTGCTGAAACGACACCATCTCGTCCGACTCGGCTTCCCCCCAACCGAGCGCCCGGGCGAGAGGCCCGGGGGCGAAGTCCTTGAGGACCCACGCCAGCGTCAAGGTGGAGAACCCCGTGTCCTTCTTCGGCGCGTCGGCCAACGCGCGATCGAGGTCGCCGCCGGCCTCGAGGAGCACCTTCACATCCAGCAGATCGCGAAGCTCGGATCGGCTCAGGAGAGCAGTGAGCTTGTTCACCAGGATCTCATGAAGAGTATCGACGGCTATGCTGGCGCCCGCGATCTCCGCTCGCTGTCCCTGACGCTCCCAGGTTTCGAAGAGCCACGTCCAGAATCCCCGAGTGTGGCCGAGGTAGCGGGAGAGCCGGGGCCACAGGTCCCGGATGGCGCCTGGGCTCACGAAAAGAAACACGTCGTCTGGCTTGGCTTGCCGCATCAGCTTGCCCACCAGGTAGGCGCGCACTTCAGGGTCCGGGTCGTCCAGGATCCGGCGGAACTGGTCGAGTGTGAGGTCGCAGTCCCAGAGAAAGTATGGGCGCCCCTGGCCGTCCGTCAGTTGATTCGCGGGCGTAACGTTTAGCACGTAGACGAGGATAGCAGAAAGCTCGCTGGATGCGCTCCGACCCGGTGACTGTCGCGAAGTGGTGTTCAAGGGCTG
>CAYHSN010000252.1:3622-5434 GCA_964359235.1 uncultured Vicinamibacterales bacterium
CCTGGCAGGATGATCGCGTCGTAGTCGGGCCAGACACGGCGATTGCCTTCGACGTTGGTCGGATACAGATCCCCGTTGATACATCGCACTGGCACGCGGGCCGCGCGAAGCGCCTCCGCGAGGTCGTAGCCGGTGAACGCATCGAGCAGGCTGGCCGTCACCTCCGGTGACGCGGTGTGCATCATGCGGCGGAGGCTGGCGACGAGTTCCGGGTCGGCATCGGCGTGGAAGAGCCTGTCGACCAGTCCGTCGGCCGCCGCATGGAAGTCGCGCCGGAAGCCGTTCACATACTCGCGCCACGCCTCACCTCCGGGTTTCTGCGCCGCATCGTGCAGCGTGTCCACACCCACGACCGCGACGGCTTCGTCCGGCATCAGCCGTGCGGCTTCGAGCGCGACGGGGCCGCCCATGGAGCTGCCGATGAAGACCGCGCGCGAGACACGAGCGGCGTTCGCGACAGCGCGGACGTCCTCGCCCAACGCACGCAGACTCCACGCGGCCCGCTCGCGGCCGGACTCGCCATGCCCGCCAAGATCGAGCATGACGATACGATGAGCATCCGCCAGCGAGGCTTGATGCTGCCAGACGCTCCGGTCGGCGAGCCCGCCGTGGATGAAGACGAGTGCGAGCGGGCCGTCGCCGGTGACGGCATACGACACGGGAAGACCGTCGAACGAGCGCGCGATCATGAGTCCTTGTCGACCGACGCCATTCTAGCGCGCGATCGGTCGTCGGGCCGAGCTTCAGGTCGGCCTGCCGGCGCGACTGTCACGTTGTCTGCTTGGCCACCGACGAGGCACGAAGGGTCTCTGGTCACGGATCCGCCAGGAACCACTCGCGCGCGGTCAGATCCGTCCGCAAACACATCAGCAGCATGTCGGCGACCTTTCGCGCGCCCGTGGCGCTCGGGTGTGTCCCGCGGTCCCTGAGATCCGAGCCGGCCGGTGCTGCTTGACGTGGATATGGTTACTTGGTCTATGATATGACCATGAAAATGGTCAACATCTTCGAGGCCAAGGCGCGACTGTCCGAGTTCCTCGACGCCGTCGAGGCCGGCGAGCGGGTCGTCATCTGCAAGCGGAATCGCCCCGTGGCGGAGTTGACGAGGATCGGCGCGGCGCGCACGGCGCCGCGGCCCGTGGGCGGCGCGAAAGGACAGTTCTCCGTGCCCGCGGCCTTCTTCGATCCGCTGCCCGACGAGATCGTCGAGTCCTTCTATCCCGTTGGGGCCTCGTCAGACCGGCGGCCAACCCTGGTCGCCGAGCGCGGACCCAAGTACTCCGATCGCCGGACCAGAGCCGATCGAGCTTCGCGCCGGAGGCGCCGGTGAAGCTGCTGCTCGACACGTGCACGTTTCTCTGGATCGTCACCGACGCGGCGGAGCTGTCGCCGCGCGCGCGCGCGCTGTTTCAGGCGGCGGAGCACGAGGTCTACTTGAGCGCCGCGTCGGCCTGGGAGATCGGCGTGAAACATGCGCTCGGGCGGCTCCCCCTGCCACAACCGCCCGGGCGCTTCGTGCCCGCCGAGCGCGAGGCGCACGGCATCGACAGTCTGGCGATCGATGAAGAGTCCGTGCTGCAGGTCGACCGGCTGCCGCCGGTGCACCGCGATCCGTTCGACCGCCTGCTCGTCTGTCAGGCCATCGTCCACGGCCTGACGATCCTCACGCCCGATCCGCTCGTCGCCGACTATCCGGTTCGCGTGGTCTGGTAAGCGATGGGAGACCTACTCGTGCCGCAGGTTGAATTGAATTGAACATCGTCCCCATTGGAATGCGTTGGAATGCGCGCGCGGCAGAGGTGACATGTGACC
>CAYHSN010000253.1:0-5423 GCA_964359235.1 uncultured Vicinamibacterales bacterium
CGCAGGTGCGGAATCGACTCGGCCGAGTTGATCGCGACCCGCAAGTGCGATCCGCCGTCGAGCCCCTTCGTGTACCAGGATCCGAGCGCGCGCAGCTTATTGATGACCCACCGTTCTCGCCCGCGCGCCGGCGCGCTCGCCGGCGGCGGCCCCGCCTGCGCCTGGCCTGGCGCGATGTGGCGGAACCCGTCAGCCTCGTTCACCGGCTCGTTGAGCAGCAGGTCGATGTACTCCAGCAGGAAGGCGCCGCGCTCCGCGAGCGTGACGGGTGTGGCCGCACGGCCGGCTTGCAGGTCCGCGGCCTGGCGGAAGATCCACGGGTTGCGCAGCGCGCCGCGGCCGACCAGCACGCCGCTCACGCCGCTCCGCATCCGATCGACGATCTGCCCGGCCTCGACGCAGTCGCCACTCCCGACGACCGGAATGCGCACGCCTGCGGCCACGCGCGCGATCAGGTCCCAGTCTGACGATCCCCGGTAGGACTGCTTCGCGGTCCGCCCGTGCACGGTCACGGCTGCCGCGCCCGCGTCTTCCATCATCTTCGCGAGTTGTGGCGCGTTGACGGTCTGCTCGTCCCACCCAGCGCGCATCTTGACGGTCACCGGGATCTTCACCGCGCCCGACATCGCCCGTACCACGCTCGCCGCGTGCTCCGGCTCGCGCATCAGGCTGCAGCCGGCGCTGTGCTTCGCGATCTTCGGCACCGGGCAGCCCATGTTGACGTCCACGATGTCGGCGCCCATGCTCTCGACGACCTGCGCCGCCTCAGCCATCTTCGCGGGATCCCCACCGAAGATCTGAATCGCGACCGGGCGCTCTTCCTCGGTGTACTCCGCGTACTCGAGCGTGCGGTCGATCCCGCGGACCAGGCCCTCCGAGCTCACCATCTCCGAGACGACGAGGCCGCAGCCGCCCTTGTGCTTGACGAGGCGGCGGAACGCGGTGTCCGTCATGCCCGCCATCGGGGCGAGGGCGAACGGGGGATCGATCAGGACAGAGCCGATCTTCATGAGGACCTATCGGTGCTGGGTGCTACGTGCTACGTGCGAGCACATGCAGAGATCGAGATCAACCGGGCAAGCCACGATGGCACGAACACGCGAACGACCCCGAGTCTTCCTTCGTGCCTTCGTGCCTTCGTGCCTTCGTGGCCAACACCGTGAGCAGGAACAGCAGCGTAACACGCAGATCTGGCACGGCAGCGTCAGTTCAGTACGGTTTGACGTCCGCCGCGTCGACCTCGACGCTGACGGCCTGGCCGATCAGATCGACCGACAGCACGAGCCGCGCGTGCGAGCCCTTGCGCACGAGCCGGCCGACGACGCCGCGCAGGGGGCCGTGCACGACCTCGACCATCATGCCTTTGCGGATGAGCGGGCAGGGATCGTAGAGGAGCTCGCTTTCAACCAGCCGCCGGACGGCGTGGATCTCGAAGTCGGGAATCGGCGCCGGCTCGCCGTCGAACGACACGATGTTGACGACGCCCACGCACTTCAGGATGGGCAGCCGATCGTCGGACTCGAAGCGCGCGAAGCAATACCCGGGAAAGAGCGGCCACGCGACCTGTTTCTTGCGGTCCTTCCAGCGGCTCCACCGCGTGATCGTGGGCAGAAACGCCTCGACGCCCTTGCGATCGAGCTGTTCCGACACGATCTTCTCGTGGCGCGACCGCGTCCAGATGGCGTACCACGCCAGAGCATGGCCGGCCTTGGGCTCCGGCCGCGCGAGCGCATCGGCGCCGGCGGGATCGATGCGTCCCATCAGAGGCTCGGCGTCCCCTTCGGCATGGCCGCCAAACGATCATCGTAGAGCTTCTTGAGGTCGGCGTTCTTCCACTCGATGATGGCCTGCGCGCGCAGCTTCTCCAGGTACTTCCCGAACTCGACGCGCGCCTTCTCGTCGTAGACCTTGTCGGCAATCAGATCGCGGACCTGATCGAAGGGCTGCACCGTCGCCTCGGTCGCCGCCTCGAGCTTCAGGAGCTGATACCCGCGCTGGGTGCGGATGGGCTCGGTCACGTCGCCCGGCTTCATGCCGTCGAGGAGCGTCAGAATCGCCGGGGAGACCTCCGACCGATTGATCGGCCCGATGAGGCCGCCGTTCGCCTTCGATGGCGCGTCCGACACCTCCGCGGCGACCTTGCCGAAGTCCTCACCCGCGGTGACGCGCGCGCCGATCTGCTTCACCTTCTCGAGCGCCTCCTCGTCGGCGGCGACGTTGACCTCGCCTGGCTTCAGCGTCGCGACGTTGACGATGATCTCGCGCAGGGTGATGTTCGGCGACGACGTGAACTCCTGCGGGTGCTGGTCGTAGTAACGCTTCGCCTCTTCCTCGTTGATCGAAAGCTTCGGCGCGACTTCGTTCTGCTGCACGCGCGAGACCAGGAGCTGCCGCTCGATCTGCCGGCGGAACTCCTCCATCGTCATGCCTTCCTGATCGAGCGCGGCCTGAAACTGCGCGTCGGTTTCAATCTTGTTCTCTTTCTTGATGTTCTCGATGATCTGCTTGAACTGCTCGTCCACCAGGCGATAGCCGAGCTCGCGCCCGCGCTGAACGAGCAGGATCTCGTCGATGGCACTCACGAGGATCTGAGGGGTGACCTCCAGCAGGACTTTCTTGAGCGTCTCGTCGTTCTGGAGGTCCGCCGGGTTGGCCTGGAGGTTCCGCTCGCGCAGGGCCCGGATCTGCCGTTTTTCGAGATCGGTCTTGGTGATGATGTCCCCGTTCACCTTGACCAGAATCTGCTCGATGATGTCCGCGCGGACCGGCAGCGACCAGACCGCCAGAGCCACGGTCAGCGCCAGCCCGACCATTCGTTTCATGACAAAAACTCCCTGAACATCAACATTTTAGCCGATTCAGACGCCCGCGCTCAACTCGGTCAGCAGCTCGCCGACACGCGCGAAGACGCCCCCCACCGCGCGGGGATCCTCGGCCTGGGGCTTCAGGATCTCCGACCGGGAGAACCCGGGGCTGACCTCCCCGGCCGTGGCGCGGACGGTCCACCAGGAGGCGCCATCCGCCTGGCCGGGGCGGCGGGCCCGGCGAGCGACTGACCCCGGCCGTCGGGAGGCGGCACCCAGATCCAGCCGGATCACGGCCGGGGGTGTCAGGGTGACGTCCGGCCGGTCCTGCACGACGCGGATCAGATAGGTCGGATCGATGGGGGCGTCCAGCCTGAACTTCAAGACGACGGACGAGCCTTCCCGGTCGATCGACTCGAGACCGACGCGACTCGCCAGCAGCCGGATGCGAGCGTACTCGCCGAGGTTGAGCACGGTCGGCGACGGCGGACCATAGCGGTCGCGGATCTCCTCCATCTGGCGCGCCAGGTCGTCTTCGCTCCGCACCGCGGCCATGCGGCGGTACACCGTCAGCCGCTGGTTCATGTCGGGGATGTACGCGTCGTCGATGCGCAGGTCGACGCGCAGGTTCACGGCCGCGGCACGCTCGTCCTCGACCTCCTCGCCTTTCAGCTCGCGCACGGTTTGCTCGAGCAGCTTCATGTACATGTCGAAGCCCACGGCCTCGATGTGGCCGCTCTGCTCGCCGCCGAGCAGGTTGCCGGCGCCGCGGATCTCGAGGTCGAGCGCCGCCACGCGGAAGCCGCTGCCGAGGTCGCTGAACTCGCGGATCGCGGCGAGGCGCTTGCGCGCCACCGGAGCCAGCGAATCCTCCGGCGGGATCAGCAGGTACGCGTACGCGCGGCGATCGGATCGTCCGACGCGCCCGCGGAGCTGATAGAGCTGCGCGAGCCCGTACCGGTCCGCGCGATTGACGATGAGCGTGTTGGCGTTCGGGATGTCGAGGCCGTTTTCGATGATGGTCGTGGCGAGCAGCACGTCGTACTGGTGCGCCACGAAATCCACCATCGTCTTCTCGAGCGCGTGTTCGCTCAGTTGCCCGTGCGCGACGGCGACGCGCGCCTCGGGCACGAGGCGCTGCAGAAGGTTTCCGAGCGAGTAGATCGACTCGACGCGGTTGTGGACGAAGTACACCTGCCCGCCGCGCGCCAGCTCGTTCCGGATCGCGCGCGTGATGACCTGCTGGTCGAACCTCACGACGTTGGTCTGGATGGCGAGGCGGTCGCGCGGCGCCGTCTCGATGACCGACATGTCGCGGATGCCGGCGAGCGACATGTTCAGCGTGCGCGGGATCGGCGTCGCGGTCAGGGTCAGGACGTCCACGCGCTTCCTGAGCTGCTTGATGCGCTCCTTGTGCGCCACGCCGAACCGCTGCTCCTCGTCCACGACGAGCAGGCCCAAATCGCGGAACTCGACGTCCTTCGAGAGCAGCCGGTGGGTGCCGACGATGACGTCCACCTTGCCGGCGGCGAGGTCGGCGAGAATCTGCTTCTGCTCGCCCCGCGAGCGGAAGCGGCTGATCATCTCGATCTGGACCGGGAAGCCCTGGAAGCGGTCGCCGAGCGTCTTGAGGTGCTGGAACGCCAGCACCGTCGTGGGCGCGAGGAGCGCGACCTGCTTGCCGTCCATGACGGCCTTGAACGCCGCGCGCATGGCGACCTCGGTCTTGCCGTACCCGACGTCGCCGCAGAGCAGCCGGTCCATCGCCGACGGCGCTTCCATGTCGCGCTTGATGTCTGCGATCGCCGCGACCTGGTCCGGCGTCAGCTCGTACGCGAACGTGTCCTCGAACTCCTGCTGCCAGTGCGTGTCAGGGTCGAAGGCATGGCCCAGCACGGCGCGGCGCGCGGCGTAGAGCTTCAGGAGCTCCTCGGCCATGTCGCGCATGGCGCGGCGGACGCGCGTCTTCGCGCGCTCCCACGTGGTGCCGCCGAGCCGATCGAGCGAGGGACGCGCGCCGCCGGTGTACTTCTGCACGAGATCGAGCCGCTCGACCGGGACGAACAGCTTGTCGTCGCCCTCGTAGCGCAGCTCCATGAACTCCTGCCTCTCGTGGCCGACGGCGAGGCGCTTGAGGCCGGTGAACTCACCGATCCCGTGATCGACGTGCACGACGAGGTCGCCGACCTTGAGGTCCCGGAAGTCGGCGAGGAACGTGCGCGCGGCCGAGCGGCGCCGCTCGTGCGCGCGGCGCTCTTCGTCGAAGACGTCCGTCTCGGCGTAGATCTGGAAGCGCGAGGCCGGCAGCCGGAACCCGCGCGAGAGCAGGCCCGTCGTGACGAGCACCGGCCCGCCGTGCAGGCCGTCGGCACGATCGACCAGCACCGCGCGGACGTCGTACTCGGCAAGCAGCTCCACCGTGCGCTCCGCGCGACCTAGCGTCGCCGCCGCGAACACCACCGTGTCGCCCTGCTCGCGCGCGCGGCGGAGGTCGGCGACCCAGTCGGCGAGGCGGCCGCGGAACTCCACGGAGGGCTGGGAGGACACGTGAAGGGTCTGGCGCCGGGCGCTGGGCGCCTGGCGCTGGTGATCGGGCCGAGCCCCTCGACTCAGCTCGGG
>CAYHSN010000254.1:0-5411 GCA_964359235.1 uncultured Vicinamibacterales bacterium
TCGCGTGCAGGCCGCCGTCGATCCAGACGACGGCCTTGCCCTCGGCGGCGAGCGCGCGCGCCTGGTCGTCGGTCAGGCCCTCGGCGAGCGCGAGCCGGCGCGCGATCTCCTTGTAGCGCTCGAGCTTCTTCATGTTCTCGGGTGACGTGATGACGGCCATCCACTGATCGCGACCCTCGGCGGTCTTGCCGATGCTCACGAGCTGCATCCGGTCGGATTCCTGGTCGAGCTTCTTCCAGTACTCGGTGAGCTGCGTGTAGGTCGGCAGCACGTAGTCGGCGCCGATCTCGTGGCCGAACTGCTGCTGGGGCGCGGTGACCTTCGGCGGCGCGACCTTTTGCGCGGTCTGCGCCGCGAGCGTCGCGCCAGCGAGAAGGACGACGGCGAACAGGGCGAAGAATGAACGGGTTCTGGCGGTCATGGTGAAGTTCCTCGCGGACAGGGGAGAAGAGAACACGGAGAGTCCGGGCACGCAGGCGGATTATAGCGAAGAAAGCCGCTCGACACCCGGCAGCCTGTCGAAGCCGGCGTCGAACGTGAGAATGCGGCCGACACCTTGCTGCTCCATCACGGCCAGATGGAGCGCGTCGCGTGCGGAGAGCTGGCGGCGTTCGAGGAGGATGGCCTTGGCGCGCCCGACTGCGGGCAGATCCACGGGAAAGACTTCGTCCACCACGCCGAGGATGGCATCGAAGGCGGGTTGGATGGCGTCGCGCCGGTCGAGCGCCGCGTAGCGGTGCATGATCTCCTGGAGCACTTCGGCGTCGGTCACGAGGCGCTGGCGCTCGGCGATGCAGCGCTCCAGCAGGTGCTGCGCATCGACTTTGTGCGGGTGCGCGGCCCCAACGAGGTACATCGGGACGTTCGAGTCGATGAAGATCACCGCGGGTCCTCGCCCAGGTAGCCACGCTCGATCTCGTCCAGCATCCCCGGAACGTCCGCCGTCGGAAACGCGTACCGGGACGCGGCACGCACGACGCCGAGCTTGCGGTCCAGATCGCCGACAGGTTCGCGTCGGCGGGCGACCCGCAGGGCCTGGCGGACCCATTCCGCGACGGTCATCCGCCGCGCCCGGGCCGCGCGCTGGACCTCGCGCCACTCGGGCTCGTCGAGCAGGACCTGCAGTCGTTTAGTCACATGATGAGTATGTATGACTCATCATCATGAGTCAACCGGCCGATCCGGCCATCAGGGCCTTCTGCCGGTGAACTCATCCATTGAGGCGTTCACCCCGAAGAAGTCGATGACGCGGTCGAACCAGCGACTCGTCGAAGCCGACGGCGGCGTGCTTGCTCGCCCCGACGAAGCCCGCTGCCGACGCGATCGTGACGATGTGGCCGCGCCCGCGCTCGATCATCCCGGGCAGGAAGGCACGCGTCGTCCAGAGCGCGCCATCACCACTGACGGATCGCCTGCTGCGAGCGTCGCCAGCGGTACGACGCCCACGCGCGGCGCGAGCCGGTACGTCCGCGAGCCCGGATAGAGAACGGTCAGGTGGTCAAGCCTGAGATCCGCGAGGGCGGTGCGGACTGAAGGGGTCAGGACTGGCGCGTCCTGACGCTTGACTTCCACGCCGTACCGTCGTCCGTTCTTGAACAGCAACAAGTCGAGTTCCGCGCCCTGATGCGTCGCCCAGAAATACGCCTCGTCCGGTTCGACGACCTTCAGCGTCTCTTCGATGGCGTACCCCTCCCATGACGCGCCGCACTTCGGATGCGCCAACAGCTCTGTCTCAGTGCGGATTCCGAGCAAGTGGTGCAGAAGTCCGCTGTCGCGTACGTACACCTTCGGTGACTTGACCTGTCGCTTCTTCAGGTTCTCGTGCCACGGCTGGAGCTGGCGGATGACGAACGCGCTCGTCAGGACGTCCAGGTAACGCCGGACGGTGGGCTCGCTGATGCCCAACGATCGCGCGGGCTCGGCTGCGTTCCAGATGCCGCCATGGTC
Organism: uncultured Vicinamibacterales bacterium; assembly: GCA_964359235.1. Classification (GTDB taxonomy): domain Bacteria; phylum Acidobacteriota; class Vicinamibacteria; order Vicinamibacterales; family JAHECP01; genus CAYHSN01. Next base: position 1,948 of record CAYHSN010000254.1, read on the forward strand.
ATGCGCGAGCATCGTCCAGAACCGCAGCAGCGTGACTGCAGGGACCCTGACACCGAACTGCGGAAGGTCACGCTTTTCAGTTGACCCGAGATGGGCGTCCGACGGGCACTCAGGCGGGCCAGCCCACTCTCCGGGCGATCTCGGCCCACCGCTTCGCCGGAGTCGTGAAGGGCCAGGATGTTGTGGTGGAGGAGCGGAGGACCGCGTTTTGGGGCATTATATCGGACGCGGAGGTGAGCCGTGTCTGCAATTCACCGAGTCGCGTTGACGATGTGCGCAGTCCTGATCGTGTCGGGGTTCCTGTCTTCGAACGGACGTGCGCAGCAGTTCAATCCCGGCCTCTTCAAGGAGATGAAGTGGCGCAACATCGGGCCGCACCGGGCGAGCCGCACCAAGGCCGCCGCCGGCGTCCCGAGCCAGCCCAACGTCTTCTACATCGGCGTCGTGAACGGCGGGGTGTGGAAGACGACCGACTACGGCCGTACGTGGGTGCCCATCTTCGACGACCAGCCGACGGGTTCGATCGGCGCGATCGCCGTCGCGCCGTCGGACCCGAGCATCGTCTACGTCGGCAGTGGCGAGGGCCTGCAGCGGCCGGATCTCTCGACGGGTGACGGCATCTACAAGTCCATTGACGCAGGCAAGACGTGGACGCACCTCGGCCTGCGCGACGGCCAGCAGATCCCCGAAATCATCGTCGATCCGCGCGACCCGAACCGCCTGTTCGTCGCCGTGCTCGGGCATCCGTACGGGCCGAACGAGGAGCGCGGCGTCTTCCGATCGACCGACGGCGGCCGGACGTTCCAGAAGGTGCTCTACAAGGACCCGGACACCGGCGCGTCGGATGTCGTGTTCGATCCCGCCAACCCGGACATCATCTACGCCGCGCTCTGGGAAGCGCGCCAAGGTCCGTGGGAGAACGCGGCGTGGAGCGGACCGGGCAGCGGTCTCTACAAGTCGACCGATGGCGGCAACACCTGGCGCCAGCTCACCAAGGGGCTCCCGAGCTTCGCGGAAGGCCTCGGCCGCATCGGCGTCGGCGTCGCGCCGAGCGATCCCAAGCGGTTGTATACCACCGTCGAAGTCCGCGGCCAGGGGTACGTCTACCGCTCCGACGACGCCGGTGAGAGCTGGTACCGCACCAGCAACGACACGCGCATCGCGACGCGTCCCTCAGACGCGGCTGAAGTCGTGGTCGATCCGAAGAACCCGGACATCGTGTACTCGGTCACGATTGTGACGTGGAAGTCCACCGACGGCGGAAAGACGTGGAGAGCCTTCCGCGGCGCGCCCGGCGGCGACGACTATCAGAAAGCCTGGATCAACCCCAACAACCCGGACGTGATCCTGATGACGTCGGACCAGGGCGCCATCATCACGGTGAACGGCGGCGAATCGTGGAGCTCGTGGTACAACCAGCCCACGGCGGCGTTCTACCACGTCATCACGGACAGCGCGTTCCCGTACCGCGTGTGCAGCGGACAGCAGGAAAGCGGATCGGTCTGCATCTCGAGCCGCGGCGACGACGGTCAGATCACCTTCCGCGAGTGGCACCCGGTGGCGGTCGACGAGTACGGATACGTCGCGCCCGATCCACTGAATCCGGACATCGTGTACGGCGGCCGGACCCCCACACGATACGACCGCCGGACGGGACAAGCGCAGAACATCGCACCGAAACCGATCCGCGCGGCCAACTTCCGCGTCCTGCGCACGGCGCCGATCCTGTTCTCGCCGATCGATCCGCACACGCTCTACTTCGCGTCGAATACGCTCTGGAAGACCATCAACGGCGGACGGGCCTGGACCGAGATCAGTCCGGATCTGACGCGCAAGACGTGGGACGTGCCGGCCAACGTCGGCAAGTACCGCGACAGCGACTCCTCGCGGCCGACGCAGCGCGGCGTGATCTACACCATCGCGCCGTCGTACGTGGACATCAACACGATCTGGGTCGGCACCGACGACGGGTTGATCCACGTGACGCATGACAGCGGCAAGACATGGAAAGACGTGACCCCGCCGGATCTGAAGCCGTGGATGAAGGTGTCGCTGATGGACGCGGGGCATTCGGACGCGCTGACGGCCTACGCGGCGATCAACACGTTCCGCCTCGACGATCTGCGCCCGCACATCTACCGCACGCACGACGGCGGCAAGACCTGGACGCACATCACGAGCGGCATCCCCGACGGCGGCATCATCAACGTCGTCCGCGAGGACCCGAAGCGGAGGGGGTTGTTGTTCGCGGGCAGCGAGCAGGCCGTCTACGTCTCGTTCGACGATGGCGACCACTGGCAGTCGCTGCGCGTCAACATGCCGGCGACGTCGATCCGTGATCTCGTCATCAAGGATGACGAGATCGTCGTGGGCACCCATGGCCGGTCGTTCTGGATCCTGGACGACATCACGCCGCTCAGGCAGATCACGCAGAAGGCCGTGGACGCCGACGTGCATCTCTTCAAGCCGCAGGACGCGTGGCGCTTCCGGTGGAACAAGAATACCGATACGCCGCTGCCGCCAGACGAGCCGGCGGGGCAGAACCCGCCCGACGGCGCGATCATCAACTACTCCATGAACGGCGCGGCGTCAGGGCCCGTGACGCTCGAGATCCTCGACCTGGCAGGGAAGGTCGTCCGCACGTACTCGAGCGACGACAAACCCGATCCCATCGACGATATCGGCAACGCGCCGCGGTACTGGATCCGGCCGTCGTTGATCCTATCGGCCGACGCCGGTCTGCACCGCTTCGTGTGGGATCTGCATTATCCGCCGCCGCCCGTGACGAACCTCTCGTTCCCCATCTCGGCGATCTACCAGAACACGTGGCGGGAGCCGCGCGGGCCGTGGGCCCATCCGGGGTTGTACACCGTGAGGCTGACGGTGAACGGCAAGAGCTACACCGAGCCCCTGACGGTGAAGATGGATCCGCGGGTGAAGACGCTCGCGGCCGGCCTGCAGCGGCAGTTCACGCTGTCGATGCAGCTCTATCAAGCGATGCAGAAGAACGCCGACGCGCTGGCGGAAGTGCGCAAGCTGCGCGCGAATCTGAAGACGCGCCGCGTGGGTGCCACGGGTGACGCGGCCGCGGCGATCGATGCGCTCGAGAAGACGCTGGCGGCGCTCGAGGGCGTCGGCGGCGGGTTCGGACCTGGCGGTCCGGGCGGCCAGACCGCTGGCGCCGCGCCGGGTCTCGCGGCGCTCACCGGTCAGCTCCTGTCCGCGATGAACATCCTGCAGGGGGCGGATGTCACGCCGACGCCTCAGATCGTCCAGGCCGCCGAGGCCGTGCTGAAGGATCTCGCGGCGGTGCTGGCGAAGTGGGAGGTGGCGAGGAAGGAGTCCGCCGCGCTGAAATAATGTCCGGCTAAAGCCGGACATCGCGCCGTCCTTCGCTTGTCCGGGCCGACTGAAGTCGGCCCCTACGACGGCCTGAAGTCGGCCCCTACGACGGCCTGAAGTCG
>CAYHSN010000255.1:0-5388 GCA_964359235.1 uncultured Vicinamibacterales bacterium
AAGGAGCTGCAGCCGTGAACGGCATCATCCAGATACCGACTCCCGTCAACGAACCCAACAAGAACTACGCCCCCGGATCGCCCGAGCGCGCCAGTCTCAAGAAGCGCCTCGACGAGATGCTCAAGGAAGTCGTGGACATCCCCGCGATGATCGGCGGCAAGGAAGTCCGCACCGGCAAGACCATCGATGTCGTCTGCCCGCACGACCACGCGCACACGCTCGGCGTCGCGCACCAGGTCAGCGAACACGACGTCGCGCAGGCCATCGAGGCCGCGCGCAAGACGTGGAAAGAATGGTCGGAGACGGGCTGGGAGGCGCGCGCCGCCGTCGTCCTGAAGGCCGCCGAGCTCATTGCCGGTCCGTGGCGCGACACGCTCAACGCCTCGACGATGCTGGGCCAGTCGAAGACGGCGTTTCAGGCGGAGATCGACGCGGCGAGCGAGAGCGTAGACTTCTACCGGTTCAACCCGCACTACATGCGGAAGATCTACGAGGACCAGCCGATGTCCTCGCGCGGTCTCTGGAACTACGTGGAGTACCGGCCGCTCGAGGGCTTCGTCTTCGCCGTGTCGCCGTTCAACTTCACGTCGATCGGCGCGAACCTGCCGGTTGCGCCCGCGCTCATGGGCAACGTCGTCCTGTGGAAGCCGGCATCGACGGCGCTCCTCTCGAACTACTACATCATGAAGGTGCTGCAGGCGGCGGGTCTGCCCGACGGCGTGATCAACTTCGTGCCGGGGCGTGGCGCGTCGGTGGGCAATCCCGTGTTCGCCAGCCCCGACTTCGCCGGTCTGCACTTCACCGGATCGACTGAGACGTTTCAGTCGATGTGGCGCACGATCGCCAATACGCTCGGCGCCTACAAGAGCTACCCGCGCATCGTCGGCGAGACCGGCGGCAAGGACTTCATCTTCGCGCATCCCTCGTCTGACGTGGCCGCGCTCGCGACGGCGCTCGTGCGCGGCGCGTTCGAGTTCCAGGGGCAGAAGTGCTCGGCGGCTTCGCGCGCGTACATCCCGCAGTCGCTGTGGCCGCAGGTCTCGAAGCTGATGAAGGCGCAGCTCGCCGAGGTCAGGATGGGCGCGCCGACCGACTTCAGAAACTTCGTGTGCGCGGTCATCGACGAGCCCGCGTTCAAGAGCATCACGGCCTACGTGGACGAGGCAAAGCGCGACGCGAACTACGAGATCGTCGCCGGCGGCACGTACGACAAGTCGAAGGGCTACTTCATCGCGCCGACCGTCGTCGTGACGAAGGATCCGAAGGCGCGGCTGATGCGGGAAGAGATCTTCGGGCCCGTGCTGACGATCTTCGTCTATCCGGACGGCGAGCTCGACAAGACGCTCGAGCTGTGCGACACCACGAGTCCGTACGCCCTGACCGGCGCCATCTTCGGGACCGATCGGCTGGCGCTCGTGAAGATGGCGAAGGCGCTGCGTCACGCGGCGGGCAACTTCTACATCAACGACAAGCCGACGGGCGCGGTGGTCGGGCAGCAGCCGTTCGGCGGCGCGCGCGCGTCGGGCACGAACGACAAGGCGGGCTCGGCGCTGAACCTGTTGCGGTGGATTTCTCAGCGGCTGGTGAAGGAGAACTTCGTCCCGCCGGCGGATTTCAAGTATCCGTTTATGGAGGCCGAGTAGATCGGGCGCTGGGTGCCGGGCCCTGGCAGGCCGGCTAAAGCCGGCCCCCACCGCAGCAGCGACACGAACCGAGAACCGGTTTCCATAACCTCGCGGGTGGCCGCGACCGGGCGCCCACGGGCGCGTCCCTCGGCCAGCTCGGGACGCCCTGAGCGACGTCGAAGGGCGCAAGGCCGGCAGCCGTGATCGCGGTTTAAGACCTGAGCACCCGTGGGCTGGTCGCGGACAGGACCCGACCCGGTTATGAAACCGCCTATTTCGGCACAACCACCGGCCCGATGCCTTTCGGCAGGAGCTTGTTCGCCGCCGGCAGGTCCTGCTCCATCAACTTCGTGAACGCCGCCTTCGCGGCCGCCAGATCCTTCTCGATCAGGTCGAGCACGGCCATCTGGGCGTCGGTCGGACGATGATCGGCGCCGCCGGCTTCGTCGCCCGCGCCGGTCCCCACCGCGCCGTTCAGCCAGATCAGATTCATGTAGATCTTGTACGCCTCGACGAAGAACTTGTCGTCGCTGTGCAGGTCCGTGCGCGAGACCATCAGCAGCTCGACGTCCATCATCTTCTTGTCGAGGTCGCGCAGCGGCTTCTCGACCGCCGCCTTGCCCTTGTTCGCCTTCAGCAGATCCTCGATCTGCTTCCGCATGACCTCGATCCGGTTGACCATGTCGGCCGTCTCGTTCATGTCGTCGCGGATGCGAGCCTGCGTCCGCGTCGAGATCCACAGATCTTCGTCGGGCGACGCGATCGTCGGATCCTTCACCACCTCGAAGGACCGCGTGGAGGCCTGGCCGTCCACCGTCATCCGCACCGCGTACCGGCCCGGCGCCGCCAGCGGACCGGCGCGCTGCGCGCCCTGGATGCCCCAGTGCGTGATCGGCCGCGTGGTCCGACCCTTGAAGCGCGGCTCGTCCCAGATGAACGGATTGTCGGGCGGCGTCGTGCGCAGCTCGACCTGCCGCGGCGCGTCGGACCGCAGATCCCACGTGGCGCGGTTCAACCCGGCCCGCCCCTGCGCCTCGAACGTGCGGACGACCGTCCCGCCGCCGTCGAGGATCTCGAGCTTCACGGGCCCCGAGGGCGCCGCCTTCAGCGAGTAGAGGAACTCCGCCCGCCCGTTGCGCGCGAACCGAAATCCCGGACGCGGCGAGTACAAGAACGCAGCCGCGTTCGGATCGACCTGGTCCGACTGCTCGAGCCGCGTGATGTCGGGCAGGATGTACAGCCCGAGGCCGTAGGTCGACACCACCACATCGTGGTGCTGCTTCTGCACGACGACCCACGTGACCGGCGCCGCCGGCAGACCGTCCTTGAACTGCGTCCACCGCCCGCCGTCGTCCAGCGAGTAGTAGAAGCCGCTGCCCGTGCCGGCAAACAGCATGCCCTTGCGGTTCGGGTTCTCGGCGAGCGAGATCGCGTACGCCAGCGGATGACCCTTCGGCAGCCCGTCGCTGATCTTCTTCCACGTCTGACCGAAGTCCGTCGTCTTGTAGATGTACGGATCGCGATCGTCCATGATGTGGTGGTCCGCCACGACGTAGGCTGTGCCCGGATCGAAGTTCGAGGGCTCGATCTTCGCGATCGTGCCCCACGCAGGCATGCCCGTCACGTTCTTCGTCAGGTCCGTCCAGCTCCGGCCCGCATCCCTCGTGTTCCAGATCTTCCCGTCGTTGGTGCCGGCCCAGATGAGACCCTTCTGAATCGGCGACGGCGCAATCGCGTAGACCACTTCGCCGGTGAACTGACCGAGGTTGTCGCCCACGACGCCGCCCGACGCGACGATGCGCGACGGATCCTGCGTCGAGAGATCCGGACTGATGACGTCCCACGACTGGCCGGCGTTCGCCGTGCGGAAGACCACCTGGCAGCCGTAGTAGACCGTGTTGTGATCGAAGGGGTCGATCGCGAGCGGCGCGGTCCAATGACAACGGTACTTCGAATCGGTCGGCGGTGAGTCGAGCGTGATCATCCAGGGACTCACCGATCGCGCGCTTCCGCGCCGCGCGTCGAACCGGGTCAGCTTGTTGCCGTAGCACGTGGCCCAGACGATGTCGGGGTTGACCGGGTCGGGAATCGTGAAGCCCGACTCGCAGCCGCCGATGCCCTGGTCCCAGGGCACCACGCGCGGCAAGCCGACGCCGCCGAATCCACCGCCACCGCCGGGACCCGCGGGTCCGGCCGGACGCGGCGGCGCGTACGACGGCACGTTCGGCACCTGCACGGGCGAGTCGCTCTGCCCGCGCATCGTCCCGTCGTCCTGCCGGTTGCTGTAGATCCAGTACGGCGTGCGGTTGTCCACCGCGACGTGGTACATCTGGCCGATCGGAAGGGTCACGCTCGTGAAGTTCTTCCCGTGCGTCGTCGTGATGCCCATCCCACCGTCGCCGGTGACCACGAAGTGGTCGGCGTTGGTCGGATCGATCCAGATCTCGTGGCAATCGCCGCACCCGCCCGGCCCGGTCGTGAATGTGAGGCCGCCGTCGGTCGATCGATGCGGACTGCTGCTCATCACGAACACTTCGTTCTCGTCCTTGGACGACACGTCCACGCGGATGTAATAGCCGGCCCGGCCGATGAGGGTCCGGTCCCAGCTCACGACCTTCCACGTCGCGCCGGCGTCATCCGACCGCCAGAGCGAGCCCTGGTTCGCGGTCTGAATCAGCGCGTAGATGCGGTTCGAGTTCGTCGGCGCGATGGCGACGTCGACCTTGCCCACAGGGGCCTTGGGCAATCCGGTCTCGAGCTTCTTCCACGTCGTGCCGCCGTCGCGCGACAGGTAGACGCCGCTGCCGGGGCCGCCGCTGAACATGGCCCACGTGTGCATCACGACCTGCCACGTGCCGGCGATGAGGACGTTGGAATCCTTCTTGTCCATCGAGAGGCCCGAGCAGCCCGTGTCGGGATCGACAAACAGCACGCGCGCCCAGTTCGCGCCACCATCGGTCGTCTTGTAGACGCCGCGCTCCTGCTGCGGACCAGTGGCACGGCCCAGCGCGCACGCGTAGACGATGTTCGGGTTGGTCGGATGGACGATGACACGGCCGATGCGTCCGGTTTCGCGCAGACCCATGTGCGTCCACGTGGCGCCAGCGTCGGTGGACTTGTAGATCCCGTCGCCCATCACGTCGCTGGGACGAATCACCCAGGCCTCGCCCGTCCCGGCCCACACCGTCTTCGAATCCGACGGCGCGACGGCCAGCGCACCGATCGCCTGGACCGGCTGGTCGTCGAAGATGGGCGTAAAGGTCTTGCCGCCGTCGGTGGTTTTCCACACGCCGCCCGACGCCGCGCCGGCGTAGTAGGTCGCCGTGTCGCCGGGAATGCCCACGACCGCCGAGATCCGGCCCGAATTGGGCGGCCCCATGTACCGGAACCGCAGCGGCTCGGGCGGCTGATCCTGCCTGGGTTGCCCGCCACCGAACGGCTGGGCGAGCGCGACGGCGCTCAACACCACAGCGACGACGATTCCTCCGAACACGTTCCAGCGCCAGGAACTATGCGCGTCCATGATGACGACCTCCGATGAACGACTTACCAACGACCTTTCCACTGCGCCATCCAGATATTGCCCGTGCGTTCGGCCATGTCGAACACCATCCTCTCGCGTCCGACGGAAACCCGGGCAAAAACGGTCAGCCGAGCCACGTGCGAATGAAAGATCGGGAGCGGGGAGCCCGCTGGACGCTTCGTCGACCGATCCACACGCTGCGCCCAGATGCAGTTGAATCCATCATGGTCAGAGACACCG
>CAYHSN010000256.1:0-5384 GCA_964359235.1 uncultured Vicinamibacterales bacterium
CCACGCGGCCGCGCCGCGGCCGCCTAAGCCGGGCTTGCACGGCGCTCAACCACCCCATGCAGCCCGTGGCGGGGGAAAGGTCACCCCGCCAAAAGTCGATAGATTCGTACACATCCGAGCCGTGCAAGCACGGCTAGAGACGCCGTGGGGAAACAGACGATCCGCGATCTCGATCTGGCTGGAAAACGCGTCTTCATCCGTGTCGACTTCAACGTCCCGATCAAGAACGGGACGATCACGGACGACACGCGCATCCGGGCCTCGCTCGCGACGATCACGTACGCGCTCGCGAAGGTCGGTCAGGGCACGGTGATCCTCGCGTCGCATCTCGGCCGTCCGAAGGGCAAGCCCGATCCGCAGTACAGCCTGAAGCCGGTCGCCGATCGGCTCGGGCACCTGCTCGGCAAGCCCGTCGTGTTCGCGACCGACTGCGTCGGCGAGGAAGCGCGCAGCGCCATCGCGCGCGCGGCTGGCGGCGTGGTCCTGCTCGAGAACCTCCGCTTCCGCGGGGAAGAGGAGAAGAACGATCCGGCGTTCGCGGCGCGGCTGGCCGAGATGGCCGACGTCTACGTGAACGACGCTTTCGGCACGGCGCACCGCGCGCACGCCTCGACTGCGGGCATGGTGCGGCTGGTGCCGCAGGCGGCGGCCGGGCTGCTCATGGCGAGCGAGGTCGAGCACCTCGGCCTCGCGATGGAGTCGCCCGCGCGACCCTTCGTGGCGGTGCTCGGCGGCGCGAAAGTGTCGGGCAAGCTCGAGGTGATCGAGCGCCTGCTCGGCAAAGTGGACGCGCTGCTCATCGGCGGCGCCATGGCGTACACCTTCTTCAAGGCACGCGGCCTCGCCGTTGGCGCCTCGCTCGTCGAGGACGAACTGCTGGACACCGCGCGGGACATCGAGCGCCGCGCGCAGGACCGTCACCTGCGCTTCGAGCTGCCGGTGGACCACGTCGTCACGGACCGGATGGAAGCGGGCGCGGCGCACCAGACGCTCGACGTGGGTGACGCGTCGATTGGCGGTCGCCTGGGCGTGGACATCGGGCCGAAGACCATCGCGCGCTATCGCGACGCGATCGCCGGCGCGAGGACGGTGGTCTGGAACGGTCCGATGGGCGTCTTCGAGATCGACGCCTTCGCGGCAGGCACGGTCGCCGTGGCGCGCGCGCTCGCCGAGTGCAACGGCACGACGATCGTCGGCGGCGGCGACTCGATCGCGGCGGTCACCAAGGCGGGCGTGGCCGACAAGATCACGCACATCTCGACCGGCGGCGGCGCGTCGCTGGAGTTCCTCGGGGGACTGACGCTGCCCGGGGTGGCGGCGTTGCCGGATAAGAAAACAGTGAAGGAACGAGGAACGAGGAATGAGGAACGAGGAATGAGGAATGAGGAATGAGGAGCGAGGAACGAGTGGAGGCGCGTGGTCGAAGGTGCGCTGGCGCTTACTCGTTCCCCGTTCCTCGTCCCTCGTTCCTACGGTGAGTCAATAGATGAGATTACCTTTCATTGCGGCCAACTGGAAGATGTTCAAGACCGTTCAGGACGCGGTCTTCTACGTCAAAGAGCTCCGCACGATCGTCAAGGACGCCGCCGATGTCGAGATCGTGGTGGCGCCGCCGTTCACCGCGATCCACGCGTGCGGGGAGGCGGCGCGGAACTCGAACATCGGTCTCGCCGGCCAGGATCTCCATTGGGAGCGCGAGGGCGCGTTCACCGGCGAGATCAGCACCGTGATGCTGAAGGACGCGGGCGCCGAGTACGTGATCATCGGCCACTCGGAGCGGCGCCGCCTCTTCCACGAGACCGACGAGACGGTAAACCGGAAGACGATGGCCGCGCTGAGCGCCGAGCTGACCTCGATCGTGTGCATCGGTGAGACGATCGACGAGCGGGAGGGCGGTCAGACGCTCGCCGTGCTCGATCGCCAGATCAAGAAGGGACTCGACGGACTGACCGGTGAGCAGGTCGCCACGCTCGTGATCGCGTACGAGCCGGTGTGGGCGATCGGCACCGGCAGAAACGCCACGCCCGAGCAGGCCGCCGAAGCTCACACGCACATCCGGACGCGCCTGAAGCAGTGGTTCGGCGGCAACGCGGCCGATCGGTGCCGCGTGATTTACGGCGGGAGCGTCAAGCCCGACAACATTCGCGATCTGGTGGTCCACCCCGATGTCGACGGCGCGCTCGTCGGCGGCGCGAGCCTCGAGGTTCGCGCGTTCGCGGACCTCGTGGCGAAGTGCCGGGGTACCGGGGTATGAGCGCCGGAGAATTTGAGATTTGAGGATTTCAGGATTGCAGGATTTCAGGATTGCAGATTGGAGGATTGGAGAATTGACTGGAGGATTCGAAGATTGACTGGAGAAGGCCGATTCGCTCGCTATCAATCTGCAGTGCTGCTTTCGGGTATAATTACCCGGTTATGCTGAGTGCTCTGCTCTCGACCGTGTACGTGTTCGTCTGCCTGCTGCTCTTGATGGTGGTGCTGCTGCAGCAGGGCAAAGGGGGCGACATCGCGGCCGCGTTCGGCGGCGGCAGCAGCCAGACGGCGTTCGGCGCGCGCGCCGGCGCCACGGTGCTGACGCGGGCCACGACCGTCCTCGGCGTGCTGTTCCTGCTGGGTTCCCTGGCGCTGGCGATCATCGGTCAGCGCGGGCCGAGCTCGGTTGTCGGGAGCGTCCCGTCGCCGGCCCCGGCGCCGCAGACGACGCCCGCGCCAACGACGCCGCCACCGGCGGCCACGGCGCAGCAGCCGTCGCAGCAGAAGCCGCCGCAGCCGCCTGAAAAAAAATGAGTCGTAGCGCCGGACTTCAGTCCGGCCTCGACACACGTAGCGCAGGCCTTCGGGCCTGCCCGTGTTCGTCCCTCCTCGTTGCGGAAGTGGCGGAACTGGCAGACGCACCAGCTTGAGGGGCTGGCGGTCGCAAGACTGTAGGGGTTCGAATCCCCTCTTCCGCACCAGCCTTCGCTTGCTTGCGCTATCGCTGGGCGCAAGCTTCGGCTTGGCAAGCCAGGCGAAGGCTGTCACGCCGAAGCCCGAAGGGCGAAGGCGGACCTTTTCAATCCAGACTTCGCTCCACGCCATAGCTTGCCTGGACCTCGCCAGGCGTAGGCGGGAGCTTCGTCTTGGCAAGCCAGCGAGTCAACTTCCAGGCGAAGGATTCCACGCGAAGGATGCAGGCCGAGTCTCCTCTGGCAGCCGAGTCGAAGGGCTTCATTCTCATCCTCATCGGGCCGGATCAGGCTGTGCCTTCTGTCTACATGCCAAACAGAGCAGGTTTCCCGGGAGGACGAATGTGAAAAGACAAGTACGGCTGCTGACGACGGCTCTCCTGGCGCTGGGCCTGATGGCCGCGCCCGCAGGACAGGCCGTCGAGGGCCCCAAGGCGACCGCCTTCGCGGCGATCGACCGCAACACGGACGAGATCGCGAAAGTGGGTGACGCGATTTTCAGCTTTGCCGAGCTGGGCATGCAGGAAGTCGAGACGAGCGCGTTGTGCGTCCGGTTGCTCAAAGAGATGGGCTACACGGTCGAGACGGGCGTCTCCGGCATTCCCACGGCCATCCTGGCGACTTACGGATCGGGGCGGCCGGTGATTGCCGTGCACGTCGAGTACGACGCCTTGCCGAGCGGCTCCCAGGCGCCCGGAGCGACCGAGCGGCAGGAGATCGTGAAAGGCGCGCCCGGACATGCCGAGGGCCACAACACCAACGCGGCCCTGTGGATCGGCGCCGCCTTCGCGGTGAAGCAGGCGATCGACACGCATCATCTGACCGGCACGATCAAGCTGTTCTCGGCGCCGGCCGAGGAACAAGGCATCAGCCGTCCGTACTTCGTGCGGGACGGCTACTTCAAGGACGTGGATGCGGCCTTCCACGCGCACGTCGGCTCAGATCTTTCCACCAGTTACGGCCCGCGACAGTACGCCGTGATGTCGGTCGAGTACGAATTCTTCGGGAAGACCGCGCACGCGGCCACGTCGCCCTGGACCGGCGTCAGCGCGGCCGATGCGGCGAAGCTGATGGACCTCGGCTGGGACGTGCTGCGCGAACACCTGCCGCCCACCCAGCGCAGTCACTCCGTCATCGTCAATGGCGGCATCCAGCCGAACGTCGTCCCCGACTACGCGAAGATCTGGTTCTACTTCCGCGAGGCCACCTACGAGGGCGCGAACAACCTCTACACGAAGGCGAAGGATGTCGCGCAGGGTGCCTCGCTCATGACGGGCACGACGTGGAAGGAGACGATCCTCTCGGCCTGCTGGCCCACGCGCGACAACCGGACGATGGCGGAGGTCGTGCAGGCGAACATCGACCTGGTCGGGTTGCCAACGTGGACGGAGGACGAGCAGGCGCTGGCGAAACGGATTCAGCGCGCGGCCGGCGAGAAGGAGGTCGGGTTGCAGACGAAGGCGAGCCCGCTTCGTGCGGCCGTGCAGAGCACGTCGTCCAACGACTCGGGCGACGTCACGTGGACCGTGCCGCACGGCCGCATCACGTTTCCCTCGAACATCCCCGGCGTGCCTTTCCATCACTGGGCCGCGGCGATCGCGGGCGCGACCTCCATCGCACACAAGGGCGAGGTGGCCGGCGCAAAGGTGATGGCCGGATCGATCGTCGATCTGCTGACGAAACCGGACCTCCTGACGAAGGCCAAGCAGACCTTCGCGCAGGAGGTGGCGGGATCGACCTACCGGTCGCTGCTGCCCGCGGACCAGAAGCCGCCGCTCGATCTGAACGCCGACGAGATGGCGAAGTACCGCGAGCAGATGAGGCCGCATTACCTGAAGGCGGCCATACACTTCAAGTGAGAAGTGAGAGATGAGAACTGAGAGCCGAAAGCTGAGAGCTGAACGCTGACAGCGACAAGTGAACAAGGAGAGGTGACGCGTGAGGCTCGCTCTCTGGCTTGCGATTCCCGTGGCGGCGGCCACCATGACCCTGAGCGCCCAGGCGCCGAAGACTCAACCCGCGCCGCGCCCCGGTGCGCCCGCGCCCGCCCCGAAGCCGTTCACCGTCGTCGAGGCGACGCTGACGAGGAATCTGCGCGAGGCCGGGGCGATCATGATCGCGAAGACTGTGCTGACCGAGCTGGCCAACTGGGTGGCCGGCGGACCGATGCCGATGCCGGGTAATTACAGCGCGCTCGGCGGCTTCGGCCTGAACCAGAACATGCTGGCCGGCATCAAGCCGACCGTCGGCCGCATCAGCCGCTACGGCGTGATCCCCATCACCGCCGATCAGGACACGGCCGGGCCCATGGCGCGCACGGTCACTGACGCGGCGATCCTGCTCGGCGTCCTCGAGCGCCCCTCGCCGGACCCGAACGCTCCCGCCACGAAGACGTGTGCGCCGCCGCCGACCCGCGCCTACGCGCCGTTCCTCAAGCGC
>CAYHSN010000257.1:0-5374 GCA_964359235.1 uncultured Vicinamibacterales bacterium
CGGTGCGGCTCTTCCGCTCGCAAGCCCTCTCCGGTTTTGACGCATTAGGGTTAGCCCCGCCGACGGCGGACCTCAAGGTCCGCCTCTACCGTTTCTCTTCGCCGAGCTGCGCCAGCGCCCGCGCGATGAACGCCGCATCGACGTCCTGCCTGCGGATCTCTTCGACGAGTGCCGGCCAGCGGCGGACGAGTCCCTCGACTTCGCTCGGGGCACTCGCCGGATCGATCTCGATGCGGCGGCCGGTCGCGGCGGCTTCGACGAGCGCGCCGGGCGACCAGCCCTTCAGCCACGCGCGATTGAGCGTCTCCATGGCGCGGTGGATCCGTCCGAGCCGGCCCGCGAATCCGTCTGCCGCGCGACGCTGTTCCGGTGTCGCCTCCGCCGGCGTCATCGACACCTCGACCCGCTGGCCAACACTCGATCGCGGCAGCGTGACGAAGGTCGTCAGCGTCCGGCCCTCGACCGTCCAGCACGGCGCGGCGCACGGTTGCGTGCTCCTCGCGAACGGCACGGCGCGTCCCGCGAACGTCACCGCCCGTGGCGGCAGCGCGCCCGGCAGGCGAATCTCGTAGCCGCGCTCCTTCAGCACGCCGGGGAAGCTGCCCTCGACCGGGCCGATCCGGATGCTCATCGTGCCATCGGCCGCGCGCTCGTAGCTCGCCGGCGTCCACGCGAACGCGTGTTGTGTGTACCCGAGGCCCGCGCCTTCGTCTTCATAGACGCGCGTGCTGCCGGTCGCCGCGCCCGGGAAGACGGTCAGGATCAGCGGATCGACTGGCTTCTCGCGGGTGTGCCGCATCTTCGGCTGCATCGGCACGATCGCGCCGGCCTTCACGTAGACGGGGATCTCCTCGAGGCCGAACCGCCGGTCCACGCGCCCGGGTCCATCCAGCGCACTTCCCGTGAACCATTCGATCCAGGTGCCGGGCGGCAGCCACACCGGCTGCGTCGCGAGAGAGGTCTGCTCGTCGACGGCCGCGCCGATCGGCGCAATGAGCATCGAGTCGCCGAACAAGTACTCGTGCGTCGCCTCGTACGCCTCGTCTCGGTCGGGGTAGTCGTAGTAGAGCGGACGCAGGAACGCGACGCCGGTCTCGTAGGTCTGGCGCGCCGCGGTGTAGAGGTACGGGATGAGCGCGTAGCGCAGCAGGAACGCGTCGCGCATGACCTTCGCGAACGGCTCCGGATACGCCCAGATGCGCCGCTCGGCGTCGGGGTTCTTGGTCGTGTGCGTGCGCAGGATCGGGCTGAATGCGCCGAACTGAATCCAGCGCGTGTACAGCTCCGGGGTCACCGTGCCGGGCATGTGGCCGCCGATGTCGTGGCTCCAGTAGGCGTAGCCCACGTTGGCGGCCGTCGCGGTGAAGTACGGCTGGAAGGCGAGCGATTCCCACACCGATGCCGTGTCGCCCGAGAAGCCGACCTGGTCGCGATGGTTGCCGAGGCCGCCCCAGCGATGAAAGATGAGGGGCCGCAGACCGCGCCGCTCCATGTCGGACGTGTGGACGTAGTTCAGCCACCACGTGTTGTTGACGCCCGGCACCTTCGTGTCGGGATACTGCTGCCAGTCGAGCCACCAGAAGTCCACGCCCTGCCGCTCGAGCGGGTGGTGCAGGATCGTGAAGTAGTTCTCCGCGAACTTCTTGTCCGTGATGTCGAACGGGACGTACTTCCTCGTCTCCGGGTCGATGCCCATCGCGCGCGCCATCTCGGGGTAGGCCCGCTCGTGCGGCTGCACGCCTGACGCAGGGTGCAGGTTGAGCGGCGTCTTGAGGCCGCGCGCCTCGCACCACGCCAGAAAGCCGGCCGGATCGGGAAAGAGCGCCGGGTCCCACGTGTAGCCGCTCCAGCCGAGCCGCATGCCCGACTGGTCGCGCACAGGTGTGTCCCACCGCAGGTCGAACGTCAGGTGCCAGTCCATGTCGATGACGAGCACGTCCAGAGGGACGTCGTGGCTCTCGAAGTCGCGGACGAGCTCCATGAACTCCTGGTCGGTGTACGACCAGTAGCGCGACCACCACGCGCCGAACGCGAAGCGCGGCGGCATCGGGATGCGGCCGGCCACTTTCACGAAGTCGCCGAGTGCCGCGCGGTAGTCGCGACCGTGGCCGAAGAAGTACCAGTCCACCGCTTCCCGCTTCGGCCGCTCGAGCGCCCACGGCCAGTCTGAATCATTCAGGAGCGGGCGCGCGCTGTCGTCCACGACAACCCAGCCGTCGCGCGACACGAGGCCGGGCTCGAGTGACGTCGCGCCCTTCACGCCATCCAGCGTCCGCGTCGTCCCGCGCAGGTTGCCCGTGTCTTCCATGCCGGGTCGCCACGTGACGGGTTTGCCCGCGACGCTCAAATCGATAGACAAGTTCTGCGCGCTGAACTCGCCCGTTCCGCCCGGGCGATAGCGGAGCTCGAGCTTGCCGGTGTCGATCACCGTCCAGCCGCGCTCCTTGCGCGTCACGAACGTCGGGACCGGCAGGCGGCGATTGATGAACACGAGCGACGGCCGATCCTCGAACGCCCCGTCGGCCGCCCACTCGAGACGGACGAGTTGGGGCGTCAGGATCGTGAAGCGCGCCGGGCCGACCACGACGATCGCGGCGGGATCGGCCTTGGGTTCATGTTCCTGAGCGACCGCAACCGGCGCAGCGACGGTCGCGATGACCGTGACAAGAAGGAACAAGACGCGCAGGCGACGCATGGCAGGCACCTCGCGGCGATTCTACCGCGTTGTGTTCCTCGCGATCCGGCGCGACACTCACGCCGCGGATCGATCGATCCGTCCGCCCGCCGGGGCGGCTGCGAAAGAGTCGGGGAGGCCTGCTCGCGAGCTTCGCCGCGCCGCCGCGATAGAAGACGCGTCGAGACCGTTCGGTGAGTCTGGCTTCACGGCAGGATGATGAAGCGACCGAGTTTGGCCGGACGGTACACCTGGAAGTGCCGGCGATCGAGCGTGAACACCCGGCGGAGTCGTTCGCGTTCGGCCACGCGCACCAAGGCCGCGTCAGCCAGATCCATGGGGAGATCGGCGTACTTCCGCATCAGATCGAGCAGCCGGGGCGCGTCGTCGCGACCCAGCGGGAGAAGCTCGAGTGCGCCCGACACGACCATCTCCCAGAGAGCGTCCTGTCCGTCTGCCGAGAACCGGAGGAGGTACATCGCCTCCGTGAATGCCGGCCAGACTGTTGCCAAGGGATCGCGGATCGAGCGCAGCGCGCGCACGCACACGGCGTGGTGGACGTCGTCGGCGTGGATCAGCGCGACGAGGGGGCCGGCGTCAACGAGGACGGCCCGCATGGCGCTTGGCGCGGACCAGAGCCGCGAAGGCGGCGCCGGTGTCTTCGGACAGTCGATCGGCACCGCCCCGTGCCACACCGATCACGTGCTTGAGCCGCTCGTACGCCGACTGCGCGGGCGCGGACTGCTCACGATCGCCCGCGTACACGGCGATGGCCTCGCGCACAACCTGCGACTTCGATTGGCCCGTCCTGAACGCCAGCCGCTTGACGCGGGCCTCCGTCCCGGGATCGAGTCTCACGCTGAGGGGCATGCGCGGCTCCTGTCTGTACTACGTCAGCGTACTACAGCCCTGGATGGATAGGCAAGCGATGGTCTTGGCCTCACTGCGTCAAATTGAGGTTAGATCTCCCCCCTCGCGATGGCCTGATCCAGCTCCTCGTCGCTCGCTTCAGTGAAGTCGCCCTCCCACTTCGCGAGCACCACCGTCGCCAGACAGTTGCCGATCACGTTGGTCATCGTCCGCACCATGTCCATGAGCGCGTCGACGCCGAAGACGAGCATCACGCCTTCCATCGGCAGGTTGAACTGCGCGGCGGTGGCGGCCAGGATGACCGTGGCCGCGCGCGGCACGCCGGCGACGCCCTTGCTCGTCAGCATCAGGGTCAGCATCATGGTGAGCTGCTGACCGAGCGTCAGGTGCAGGCCGCCGGCCTGCGCGACGAAGATCGACGCAAGCGACAGGAAGAGCGTCGTGCCGTCGAGGTTGAACGTGTAGCCGAGCGGCAGGACGAACGAGACGATGCGCCGCGGGCAGCCCAGCCGCTCCATCGCTTCGAGCGCGCGCGGCAGCGCCGCCTCGCTCGACGTGGTGGAGAACGCGATGAGCGCGGGTTCCTTCACGACCTTCCAGAATTTCCGGATCGGCACCTTGAAGAACCAGGCGATCGGCAGCAGGACGCCGAGGATGAAGATGGCCGTGGCGACGTAGACCGTGCCGATGAGCCACACGAGGTTCATCAGCACACCGACGCCGCTGCGGGCGATAGTCGCCGCGATGGCGGCGCCCACACCGTAGGGCGCGAACTTCATCACCAGGTTCGTGAACTTGAACATCACCTCGGCGAGCGTCTCGCACCAGTGGACCATCGTGCGGCCCTTCTCGCCGAGCTGGCCGAGCGCGAGCGCGAAGACCAGGCTGAAGACGACGATCTGGAGGACGTCGTTCTCGGCCAGGGCGCGCATGGCCGACTCAGGCACGAGGTGGATCAGGATCTGGTCCCAGGTCTGGGGTTTGGCGGCGATCTGCTCGGCGCTCGGGGGCAGATTCACGCCCACCCCCGGTTTCGAGAGGTTGACGGCGGCCAGGCCGAGAAAGAGCGCGATCTGCGTAACCACATCTAAATCGATGATGGCACGCAGGCCACGGCGGCCCCGGGCCGGGGCGGGGCCGCCGCCGGCCACGCCGACGACAAGCGTGGCGAAGAGCAGCGGGCCGATGATCATCTTGATCATCCGCAGAAAGATCTGCGCGCCCGTCGAGAGCAGTGTCAGCCAGGTCTCGCGGGTCGCGGCGACCGAGACGTCCTGCGCCGGGTACGCCCAACTGACCCATGCGCCGAGGATGACGCCGATGGCGAGGCCGATGAGAATCTTCTGGGTGAGGGTGAGCCCGCGACGAGCAACGGCGATCGCTTCTGCCATGAAACCTCCAGCGGCCGCCTAGTGTATCCGAATCCGGACCTGAATCGGCCGCCGTTGACTCTGGTGCGACCGAGCGACTAGCATCCGTGGGTTGAGTGCGCGCGGCGGGCCCGGCAGAGGCCCGCGCGCCGGGTCCGGGGGAGAATGGATCGATGGCGGAACTTGATTTCTGGTCGATGGTCTTCGTCTTCATGCTGTCGACGTTCATCGGCTTCGAGGTGATCCGCGGTGTCTCGAGGCTGCTGCACACGCCGCTCATGTCGCTCACCAACGCCATTTCGGCGATCGCGGTGGTGGGCTCCATCATCATCGCCGGCCGGCAGGAAACGACACTGTCGACCGTCCTCGGCACGGTCGCGGTCGCCGCATCGATGACCAACATCGTCAGCGGGTTCCTGATCACGGATCGCATGCTGAAGATGTTCAAGAAGAAGGGGCC
>CAYHSN010000258.1:0-3523 GCA_964359235.1 uncultured Vicinamibacterales bacterium
ACCCCGCACCCAGCACCAGGAACAGCGCACCCAGCACTCAGCACCCTAACGTTTCATCCGGCCCAGACCGAAACCTAGGTAGGAAATTCTGTGCAGCCTCGGGTGATCCCACACCTGACGAGCACACCATGTTCAACGTAACGCACTGATAGAAAAAGGGTTATCTGCGATGGATCGCCTTCGGCTGCGCGGGTGTTACCCCCGGGTCAGGGCGGTGGCCTCGATCGCGCTCTCGGTCTTTCTGGGCCTCGCCTCGGCTCGTGCGCAGCAGCCGGCGGCGCGCGGACCGCTTCCGCAGCCGCTCGCCGTGAGTCGCTTGTCCGACCCGCAGTCGCAGGCCGGCGTGGCCGCGACTGTGCCGAGCCGTGTCGAGGCGCCCTCGCCGGCCGGGCAGCGTCCGCTGGCACCGCTGCCCGTGACGCGACTGGAGGAGCGGCTCCGTGAAGAGTTCCTCGACGCCGGCCGCACGTTCTCGCTCCGCCTGACCGAGCCGGTTCCGGTCAAGGAGCTGCTGTTGCTCCTCGTCCGTGACACGCGCTTCAGCATCGTCGCGGCGCCGGATGTCGCGGGCTCGTTTGTGGGCGAGCTGAAGGACGTCACGCTGAAGCAGGCCCTGGACCTCGCGCTGCATCCGCTCGACCTCGACTACGGGGTCGACGACACGTTCATCCGCGTGTTCGCGCGGCGCACGGAGACGCGACGCTTCGACGTCAACTACGTGCTGACGTCGCGCGCGACGCGCCGCACGCTCGGCGCGCCGGACGATCAGTCGGGGGCCGTCGATCTTCCCGGCGGGGCCACCGCGCACGTGACGGCGTTGGACCATGGCGACGTCTTCGAAGCGATCGAGGCCGGCGTGAAGACGCTGCTCTCGCCGAACGGCCGCTTCAACCTCGATCGCAAGGCCGCGCTGCTGCAGGTGACCGACTACCCGGACCGGCTCGACGAGGTGCGCCTCTACGTCGAGGCCGTGGAGCAGCGCGTGACGCGCCAGGTCGAGATCCAGGCATGGGTGATCGAAGTCGAGCTGGACGCGGCGTTCGCGAACGGGCTCGACTGGAGCGCGATCGCGGGGGCCGCCGGCGGCAGCGTGCGCGTCACGCCGGCGACCATCAAGACCCTGCTCTCGGCGCTCGACGCGCAGGGCACGGTGAACGTCCTCGCCAGCCCGCGGGTCGTCGCGATGAACAACGAGCCTGCCGTGATGCGCGTCGGGCGCCAGAACGTCTACTTCCTCACCTCGTCGCAGATCGACGCGGCGAGCGGGCGTCCGGTGCAGACCTCGGCCGTGCCGAAGGCGCTGACCGAGGGGCTCGTCCTGAGCGTGACGCCGCAGATCTCGGCGGACGGCATCGTCCAGATGAGCATCACGCCGAGCGTGACGGAACGTGACGGGGAAGCGACGTCGCGCTTCGGCGACACGGTGCCCGTGCTCACCGTGCGCGAGGCCGACACGTTCGTGCGCGTGCGCGAAGGTGAGACCGTCGTGATGAGCGGCCTCATGCGGCAGCGCCACGGCGCCCGCACCGATCTCCTGATTCTGCTGACGCCGACCGTCGTGACGCCGGGCGGGGTGGCCGGCTCGGGGGTGGAGCGATGAAGCTGTCCGATCGGCTGCCGCGTGCCGGCCGCGACGGGTCCCGCGACCGGGGCTACAGCATGTACGAGGAGTACTACGGGTTCGGCGAGAAGCCTTTCAGCCTGACGCCGGACCCGAAGTTCCTCTACCGGAGCGAGACCCACGCGAACGCGTTCGATCTGCTCCAGTACGCGATCCGCCGGCGCGAAGGGTTCGTCGTGATCACGGGCGACATCGGCACCGGCAAGACCACGCTCTGCCGCGCGATGCTCGACGAGCTCGATCGCCGGACCTTCACGGCGCTCGTGCTCAATCCGTTTTTGTCGGAAGAGGATCTGCTGAGGCTGATCCTGCAGGAGTTCGGCGTCGTGTCGCGCGATGAGGTCAAGCGCGGCCGGCTCGCGAATGTCACGAAGCAGGACCTGATCGATACGCTCAACGACTTCCTGCTGTCGCTGCTGCCGCTCGGCGCGAGCGCGCTCCTGGTCGTCGACGAAGCGCAGAATCTGCCGCTGCAGGTGCTCGAGCAGATCCGGATCCTCTCGAATCTGGAAACCGACAAGGAGAAACTGCTGCAGGTCGTCCTCGTGGGCCAGCTCAACCTGCAGACGCTGCTGCGATCGCCGGAGATGCGGCAGCTCGATCAGCGCGTGTCGATCCGGTACGAACTCAAGCCGCTCACGCGCCGCGAGACGGCGGCCTACGTCGAGCACCGGCTGATGGTCGCCGGCGCCGCGAACGCCGTCAGGTTCACGACGCGCGCGCTCGACCTGGTCCACCGCTGCTCCGGCGGCACGCCCCGCCTGATCAACCTGATCTGCGATCGCGCGCTGCTCGGCGGGTACGCGGAGCGCACGAACCGCATCGAGCCCGACCTCGTGGTCCGGGCCGCCGAAAACCTCGATCTGCCGACGTCCAGCTTCGGATGGGTCCACCGCCTGCGGCGCCGCGCGGCCATGCTCACCGCCAGCGCTGTCGGCTCGGCGCTCCTGGCGGCGAGCGCGGCCGGTGTCGCCACGCATCGGGATCTGGTGGCCTGGCCCTTCGCCGCCACCATGACCGCTGGGGCCGCGTCGCCGCTCGCCGGCGAATCGGCCGCACCCTCGGTGCCGGCCGTTGAAGCTGAAGAGCCGCACGGGTCTCATGAAGAAGGAACGGTTCCGGGTGGAGGTCTGTCCATTCTGGTAGGATCGTTCACAGACAGCGCTGCAGCCGACGCCGCCCTGATCGCCCTCGACGAGCGTGGGTTTCACGCCCGCCGCATCGAGGTGGACCGGGGGCCCGAAGGACGCTGGCAGGATCTGCTGATCGACGGCTATCAGGATCGAGCGCGCGCGATACAGGACGAGGCGCGCCTGAAGCAGTTCGGCTTCGAGGCCGCGTGCATCGTCGAGGGGCAGCCGTGAGCCTGATTCTCGATGCGCTGCGGCGTAAGCAGGAGCCCGACGAGCCGTCGCGTGCCGAGACGCGGCGCGCCGCGCATGCCGACGCGGTGCTCGCGACGCTGGGCTACTCGCGCTCGCGCGGGCCACGTCGCGACTACACTCGCCTCGGCGCATTCCTGCTCGTCGTCATGCTGCTCGGGATCGGCGGCTGGATGCTCGTCGACTGGGTTCTGGCACCGGGACCGCCCGCGACCATAACCGCCGTCCGCAATCAGCCCGCACGGCCTCCGGTTCGGGCCTTGCCGCCGGCATCATCGCCTGCGCCGAGTCGAGTCGAGCCCGCGCAGCCGACAGCTCCCGCGCCGTCCACGCCGCCGCCCTCGCCGCGCACCCCCGCGCCAGCCACCACGCCGCCGGTGTCATCTGCGCCGCCACCAGCCGCGCGCGTTGAGCCGAAGCCGGCCCCATCCGCGCCCGCGCCGAGGTTGCCGCCACCCACGACGTCGCGCGAGAGTAAACCGCCCGTGGCTCAGCCACCGGCGATCGCCAGGACGCCTGC
>CAYHSN010000258.1:3623-5355 GCA_964359235.1 uncultured Vicinamibacterales bacterium
CGCGCGAGAGTAAACCGCCCGTGGCTCAGCCACCGGCGATCGCCAGGACGCCTGCGGCGCCGCCACCCGCGCCGCCAGTCTTTGTGCCCCCGGCGCCCGTGCGTGAGACGAAACCGGCGTCGCCAACGCCAGCGGCGCCACCGCCGGCGCCGCCGGCGAAACCGGCCGCACCCGCACGGCCGCCAGCCGCAGAGCCTCGTGCCGCGACGCCACCGCCGGCGCCTGCGGTCCGGAGCGCGCCGCCGGTGGTTGCCGACGTGCGTCCTGGTTCCGAGCCCGATCATTTCAGACTGGCGCTCTACTACCACCGCGCCGGCGACTTCGAGAATGCGCTCGTGCACTACCGCGCCGTGCTCCAGCGCGACGAGCTGAACGCCGAGGTCCGTAACAATCTCGGCCTGCTGTATCAGGAGAAGGGGCTGCTCGACGAGGCCGTCCAGGAGTTCCAGCGCGCGATCTTCATCGATCAGCGTTACGTGAGGGCCTACAACAACCTGGGCGTGGCGTTGCTCCGCCAAGGGCGGCTCGACCAGGCGGCCGCCCAGTTTCGCACCGCGCTGAAGCACGACGCGCGCAACGTCGATGCGATGGTCAACTTGGCGCTGGTCCTCAAGGCCGGCGGCCAGGCCGACCAGGCCCGCACCCAGCTCCTCAGAGCGTTGGAGCTGGATAACCACGACGCGCCGTCGCACTATAATCTGGCCCTGCTGTACGAAGAGGCGGGGGAGACGGCGAAAGCCATCCAGCACTACCGGTTGTTCCTGCAGTACGGGGCCGCGGAGCACGCGCGCCTCGCGCCGGACGTCCGGGCCCGCATCGATGTGCTGAGCGCACGCCTGCGCTGACCGCACATCACGTTCACCACGGTGACGGTGACAGCAGTCGCGTCCCGGATTGCCGGGACCGGGAGGGTATCGTCTCCATGGCCGATCAGCATTCACCCGAGCTTTCGGTGCTGCTCAAGGAAGATCGCCGCTTCCCGCCGCCAGACGCGTGGCGCGCGGGTGCGTCGGTGACCGACAGGGCGGTGTACGAGCGCGCCGCCGCGGATCCCGAGGCGTTCTGGGCGACCTGGGCGTCGGAGCTCGAGTGGATGCGGCCCTGGGACGCGGTGCTCGAGTGGCACCCGCCCGACGCGAAGTGGTTCGTCGGCGGCCGTCTCAACGCCAGCGTCAACTGCGTCGATCGCCACGTGCGCGGCGCGCGCCGCAACAAGGCCGCGCTCATCTGGGAAGGCGAGCCGGGCGATCGCCGCACGCTGACCTATTACGATTTGTACCGCGAGGTCGGCACCTTCGCGAACGTGCTCAAGTCGCTCGGCGTCGCGCGCGGCGATCGCGTCGCGATTTACCTCCCGCTGATTCCGGAGCTGGCCATCGCCATGCTCGCCTGCGCCCGCATCGGCGCCGTGCACAGCGTGGTGTTTGGCGGATTCAGCGCCGAATCCCTGCGCGATCGGATCAACGACGCGCAGGCCGTCGCGCTCATCACCGCCGACGGCGGCTACCGGCGCGGCAACCTCGTGCCGCTCAAGCGGACGGCCGACGAGGCGCTCGAGGGCACGCCGTCCATCCGCCACGTGATCGTCGTGCAGCGCGCGTCCGGCGAGGCCTCCCGGGTGCCGATGCAGCCGGGCCGTGACCGCTGGTATCACGAGCTCGCGCCGACTGTCGGCTCCGCCTGCGCGCCCGAGGCGATGGACGCCGAGGACATGCTCTACATCCTCTACACC
>CAYHSN010000259.1:0-5353 GCA_964359235.1 uncultured Vicinamibacterales bacterium
CGGCTTTGCCGAGTATCAGCGCCAGATCGTCGCCAACGCCAAGCGTCTGGCGGCCGGACTCGCGACCGCCGGGTTCCGGCTGGTGAGCGGCGGCACGGACAACCACCTGATGCTGGTCGACGTCTTCTCGAAAGGCATCACGGGCAAGGTCGCCGAGGCTTCGCTCGGCAAGGCCGGCATCACGGTCAACAAGAACGCCATTCCCTTCGACCGGAACCCCCCGATGGTGGCGAGCGGCATCCGCATCGGCACGCCGGCCGTCACGACGCGCGGCATGCGCGAGCCCGAGATGGATCGCATCGCCGAATTCATCGCCCGCGTCCTGGCCAGCCCCGAAGACGAGGGCGGGCAGCGCATGGTGCGGGAAGAAGTCGAGAGCCTGTGCCGGAAGTTCCCGCTGTATCCGGAACGTCCGATCTAGCCGCCGCCGTCGCCGCGGCCTTCGCCGACGAGGGCCCGCTCGCGCGCGAGGTGCCGTCCTTCGAGGCCCGGCCCGGCCAGCGGCTGATGGCCGAGGCCGTCGCGCGCGTGTTCACCGGCGGCGGCGTGCTCCTCGCCGAGGCTGGCACGGGCACGGGCAAGACGCTCGCCTACCTCGTCCCCGCCGTGCTCAGCCGCCAGCGCGTGCTGGTGTCGACCGGCACCAAGAACCTTCAGGAACAGATCTTCTATAAAGACCTGCCCGTGCTCCGCGACGCGCTCGGCGTCACCTTCACCGCGACCTACATGAAGGGACGCGGCAACTATCTCTGCCTGCATCGGTTCGACGCGTGGCGCGGACGCCCGGGCCCGCGCACGTCGGACGACCGCGCGTACCTGAGGCTCATCACGGAGTGGGCGGGCTCTACCGAGATCGGCGACCGCGCCGAGATCGAGGACTTGCCCGAAGAGCTGCCGCTCTGGACCGACATCGCGGCCTCGGCCGAGAACTGCCTCGGCAGCGAGTGCCCGCGCTACGGCGACTGCTTCATCACCCGCATGCGCCAGCGCGCCGCCGAATCCGACCTCGTCATCGTCAATCACCACCTGCTCTGCGCCGACGCGGCGGTGCGCCAGAGCGTGTACGGCGAGGTGATCCCGTCGTGCAGCTTCGCGATCCTGGACGAGGCGCATCAGCTCGAGGACGTCGCGACACAGTACTTCGGCGTGATGGTCAGCAACTACCGGCTGCTCGACCTCGCGCGTGACGCGGAGCGCGCGCTCGGCGCCGGCCTCGTCGCGGACCCGGACAAGGCGTTCGCGCTAGGCGACGACGTGGCGCGCGTGCAGGCGCGGTCGCAGGCCTTCTTCGAGGCCGTGCAGGCCGCGCGCGTGCCCGGCCTGGACGCGGCGGAGGGCGGAGAGCGAAGGGCGCGCATCACCAGCCGTGTGCTGCAGGAGGTGTCGGGCGAAGGCCAGGCGCTCTTCGACGCGCTCGACGCGATGGAGGCGACGGTCGTGCTCATCGCTGACGCGCCCGAGGACCTCCGCTCGATCGGGCGCCGCGCCGGCGAGATCCGACACGAGCTGCGGTTCCTGTTGCGCGCGGACGATCCGGACTTCGTGTTCTATCTGGAGATGCGCGGCCGCGGCGTGTTCCTCCGCGCCTCGCCGATCGACGTCTCCGCGATCGTGCGCGAGCTGCTGCTCGAACGCCTGCAGGGCACCGTGCTCACGTCCGCGACGCTCGCCGTCGAGGACTCGTTCACGTACATCCGAGGCCGCCTGGGCATCGATCGCGCCGCCGAGATCCGCCTGCCGTCCGAGTTCGACTACCAGCAGCAGGCGATCCTGTACTTGCCGCGGCGGATGCCGGACCCGCGCGCGCCCGCGTTCGCCGAGGCGGCCGCGCGCGAGATCCTCGGAATCGTGCGACGGACGCGGGGGCGCGCGTTCGTGCTGTTCACCAGCTACGCGAACCTCCACGAGGTCGAACGGACCATCGCGGGCGAGCTACCCTACCCAATCCTGGTGCAGGGCACGGCGCCGCGATCGGCGCTGTTGAGAGACTTCCGCCACACGCCGAACGCCGTGCTCCTCGCGACGTCCAGCTTCTGGCAAGGTGTCGATGTCGTCGGCGACGCGCTGAGCTGTGTCATCATCGACAAGCTGCCGTTCGCCTCGCCCGGCGACCCGATCACGGCGGCGCGCATCGAGGCGGTCGCGGCGCGCGGCGGCGCGCCGTTTCTCGACTACCAGGTGCCGCTCGCGATCCTGACGCTGCTCCAGGGGCTCGGCCGGTTGATTCGCCACCGCACCGATCGTGGCGTGCTCGCCATTCTCGACCCGCGGCTGCGGACGATGAGCTACGGCGAGAGGTTTCTGGCCTCGCTGCCGCCGGCGCCGGTCGTGCACGAGCTCGATGCCGTCGAACGTTTCTTCGAACGGCTCGACGCCTGACGGCCATGAGCAGACCCGGGTCGACCACCGCCCGCCGATGGGGGCTCGTCGCGTCCGGATTCCGGAAAGGTGTAAACTGTTCTGCAGAGAATATCGGCACTCTTAAATACTCCATGCCACGGAGGACATTCATGATTTGCGCTCTGCTCGGTCCCCGGCCGCTGGCGATCGGCGCCGTCGTGCTCGGCCTCGCGATGTTTCTGGCGGCGCCCGTGTCGGCCCAGACCGGCCAGGTCAAGGGCAAGGTCGTCGACGCCCAGGGGCAACCCATCGAGGGGGCGAAGATCGTCATCGAGTACGTCGGGGCCCTGTCCCGGCGCCATGAAACCAAGACGAATAAGCGCGGCGACTTCGTCCAGATCGGGCTGCAGTCGGGCACCTACAAGGTAACCGCGTCGCAAGACAACATGTCGCAGTCGTTCGAGGCGCGGGTCCGCATCGGCAACATGTCCGAGGTGAACTTCGTGCTCACGCCGGGGTCCGTCGCGCCGATGAGCAAGGAGGACATGGCGGCCGTCAAGGCCAAGATCGAGACCGCCACGAAAACATTCGACGAGGGCGTGGCGCTCAGTCAGGCCAACAAAGATGACGAAGCCATCGCGAAGTTCAACGACGTCATCACCCAGATCGAGAAGTGCGGCGAGTGCCACGTGAACATCGGCGCCATCCACGCGAAGAACAAGCGCTACGCGGAGGCCGAGGCGTCCTTCAGGAAGGCGATCGAGTACAACCCGGGCCTGGTCGACGCCTACAACGGCCTGGCCAACATCTACAACGCCCAGAAGCGATTCGACGAGGCGGCCCAGATGAGCGCCGAGGCGACGAAGGCTGGTGGAGGCGGCGGCAGCGCCAGCACGGTGTTCAACCAGGCGGTCATCCTCTGGAACTCGGGCAAGATCGCCGAGGCCAGGGCGCAGTTCGAGGAAGCCATCAAGCTCGATCCGACCTTCGCCGAAGCGCACTACTGGCTGGCCATGGCGCTCGTGAACGAAGGCAAGCTCCCGGACGCGGTGAAGTCGTTCGAGAAGTACCTCGAACTCGCGCCGACGGGCCAGTACGCCGATCAGGCGAAGAGCATCGTCGCGCAGCTCAAGAAGTAGGCCCGGTGACGGCCGGGACGCCGCGGCGGCGGCCCGGCCCGCCGGTCGTTCCCCCGGCCCTCCCGGGCCGCCTGAAGGCGGCCCCCACCGAAGCCGTGTCACTCGAGTCCCCGCTCCGCGAGAATCACGAGGCCCTCCGCGATCGGCTGCGGCGCGCGGCCGAACGGGCCGGGCGCGATCCGGCCACGGTCAGGCTCGTGGCCATCTCGAAGACCTTCGGCGCCGAGCACGTTCGCGCGGCCGCGGCCGCCGGGCAGGTGGACTTCGGCGAGAATCGCGTGCAGGAAGCCCTGCAGAAAATCACCGAAACAGCCGATGTGAAGATCAGGTGGCACCTGGTCGGCCACCTGCAGTCCAACAAGGCCCGGAAGGCGGCGGGCGCCTTCGCCGTCATCCACTCGATCGACAACCTGGAGTTGCTCCAGCGTCTCGATCGAGACGCCGCCGCGGAGGGGACCTCCCCGGAGGTGCTGGTGCAGGTGGACCTTGCAAGTGAAGCGACCAAGTTCGGCGCCCCACTCGACGAGGCGAGGGCCATCGTGAGGGCCGCCGCCGAGTGCCGGGCCGTGAAGCTCGCCGGGCTGATGCTGCTGCCGCCGCTTCTCGAGAACCCCGAGGACGTGCGGCCGTACTTCGCGCGGCTGCGGACGCTCGGCGACGAGCTCGTGAACGAAGGCGTGCCCGCTCCCCTGCTCCACGAGCTGTCGATGGGCATGAGTCACGACTTCGAGGTGGCGGTGGAGGAAGGCGCGACGATGGTGCGCATCGGCACACTTATTTTCGGAGCCAGGGCGGCGGCGACGTAACAGGCGCCGGGGGAGGAAACACAGCGCGCCGAGCGGAGCGGGGCGTAGGGGTCCCCGTGAGCGAAGGCGCCAGGCGGGGTGCAGGCGCCTTCGCAGGGCTTCGGCGACCCTCGACGAAGCTCGAAGAGCGGAGTCGGGGGGTCCCCGCCGATCGCGAGAAAAGAGCCGCGGTAGGTGCGCGAGGGTGCCGCCTTCGCGATGCTTCGGCGAGCCTAGCCGTAGCGAAAGCGGAGGCTGGGGGCCCCACGACAACAAAGAAAAGAGATCATCATGTTCGATCCCAGGTTTCCGTCTTCGTCCGGTTCCGGGGCGCCCGGCTCGGCCGAGTCGCAGCGGGTGATGAAGATCGCGCCGCTCGATCTGCGCCAGCAGCGCTTCAAGACGGCGTTCCGCGGATTCGAGAAAAGCGAGGTCGTCGCGTTCCTGACCGAGGCCGCCGATGACTACGAGCAGGCGCTCAGAGAGATCGACCGCCTGCGGCAGGACCTCTCCCGCATGGAGGCGCTGCTCGCCGAGCACCGTGCGCGCGAGGCCAACCTGCGCAACACTCTGCTCACCGCGCAGCGGCTGGCGGACGAGATCAAGGAGGCCGCGCAGGCCGAGTCGAAGATGATCGTTCGCGAGGCGGAGGGCCGCGCGAGCCTGATCCTCGAGAAGGCGCAGGCCCGGCTCGACGAGATCGAGCGCGACATCGGCGAGCTTCGGCTGCGGCGGCGCGGCGTGGAAGGCTCGCTCGAAGCCTCCATTCAGGCGCTCTATCACGCGCTCGAGTTCATCCGCGAGCAGGACAAGCCCAAGAGCGACGAGAAGATCCTGCTCCACCGTCCGCGCCAGGCCGACTCAACGCAGGTAGCCGGCGAGCCTGCGCGCGAAGAGTGGAAGACCACTGGGCAGGGATGAACTGACGACTGACGACTGACGACGACTGAGAGCGTGTGAAGAAATCGCTGTCGTGTCCGCCTTTAGGCGGACGTCGGGTCCGGCTGAAGAGCCTGAGAAGAAATCGCCGTCGTGATAGGGGTAGGGAGAGACGATTGAGTTCGCTCCCCCTCCCTCCGAACCGGACAG
>CAYHSN010000260.1:0-5330 GCA_964359235.1 uncultured Vicinamibacterales bacterium
AGCATCTTCGTGGCATCATTGCGGACGGCCAAGTCGCGGTTCCCACGTTCGGGAGGTTTCTCGGGCACGAACCGGCGTTGAGTCTTCCGGGAATCGCCAATGGGGGAGTCGGCAATCCGCCAATCACCAATCAATTCTTCAATCGATCAATCAACAATCTTCAATCAATCCCTCAATCTGAAATCCCCCAATCTTCAATGCAGCGTGAGTCCCAAAAAGTCATTGTCTGGGAAACCCCGTCCCCGGCTGTGTCCCCGCGATGAACACCTCGGAAATGGCGCCCGGCGTGCCGTCGTCGACCGGCCGCCCGGTGTGGCGATCGACGGTCATGAAGATGATGTTGCCGGGCGATTCGAAGTCGGGCGGGTTGGTGCGGCCTTCGAGATAGACCTTCATGAAGTCGATCCAGATTGGCAGCGCGGCCTCCGCGCCGGTCATGCCCGGCCCGATGGGCTTCTTCTGATCGTAGCCGACCCACACGCCCACGGTGATGTCCGGATCGAACCCGATGAACCACGCGTCGGTGTAATCGTCGGTCGTGCCGGTCTTGCCGGCCAGCGGCCAGTTGAGCGCGGCGGCTTTCGTGGCCGTGCCGCGCAGGACCGCCCCGCGCAGCAGGCTGACCATCACGAACGCGGTGTCGGCCCGGATGGCGTCGCGGGCCTGCGGCCGGTTTTCCTCGAGCACGTTGTCCTCGCGATCGGTCACCTTCAGCACGCTAAACGGTTCCATGAGCACGCCCTGGTGCGCGAGCACGGAGTACGCGCGCACGAGCTCGAGCAGGGTCGCTTCCGCCGCGCCCAGCGCGACCGAGAGATACGGCGGCAGCGCCGACTCGACGCCGAGCCGCCGCGCGAAGGCCGTCACCGACTCCGGGCCGATGTCGTGCATCACCGTGACGGCCGGAATGTTGCGTGACTGCTCGAGCGCATGGCGCACCGTGACGGGGCCCTCGTATTTCTTGTCGTAGTTTTGCGGCGCGTACGGCGGCTGATCCGGACCCGCGGGAAACGTGCGCGGCACGTCCTCGATGATCGAGACGGGCGTGTAGCCCCGATCGATCGCGGCCGCGTACACGATGGGCTTGAACGCCGAGCCGGCCTGGCGCGAGGCCTGCAGCGCCCGGTTGAACTGGCTCTTCTCGAAATCGTAGCCGCCGACCATCACACGGATCTGACCCGTACGGTTGTCGACGGCGAGCACCGCACCCTGGATGACCGGTTCCTGTTCGAGCGTCCCGACAACGGCGCCGGTCTTCTCGTCGAGGCCGGTCACCGCCAGTTCGACGAGATCGCCCGCGCGCACCAGTCGATCCGGCTGACGGCGGGTCCACGCGTAGCCGTCGCGGTCGATGAGGCCGCTTCTCGCCCCGACGCGCACCTGGATTCGCCCGCGGTCGAGCCCCACGACGAGGGCAGGCACGATATCACCGACCGCGACGGGCCGGTTCCAGCGCGGGTGCCGGAACGCGGCCACGTCCTGCCGCTCGTCCAACACGTTGCGCGCCGGCTTGCGAAAGCCCCGCACTTTGTCCAGGCGGCGCAAGCCGCGCGCGAGCGCGCGGTTGGCCGCGTCCTGCAGGCGGACGTCGAGCGAGGTGTAGACCGAGAGTCCTCCCTCGTAGAGCTGCTTGGTGCCGTAGCGTCCCTCGAGGTGCTTGCGAAGCTCCTCGAGGAAGTACGGCGCCAGCGTCTGGACCTGCGACGGCTCGCCCTTGAGGACGATGGGCGTGTCCTTGAGCTCGTTGGCCTGCGCCTGCGTGATGTGGTGCTCGTCGGCCATCCGCTGCAGCACGTACGCGCGGCGGCGCTGCGCGCGCGCCACGTCGACGTACGGACTGTTCCGCCAATTCTGGAACAACCCCGCGATGAGCGCGGCTTCCGCGAGCGTGAGATTCTTCAATGACTTGCCGAAGTAGAACTGCGAAGCGGCCTCGACGCCGTAGGTGCCGTGCCCGAGGTACATCTGGTTGCAATAGAGCTCGAAGATCTCGCGCTTCGTGTAGCGCTTCTCGATCTGAATCGAGAGCAGCGCTTCCTTGATCTTCCTCTCCCACGTCCTCTCGTCGGTCAAGAAGAGCTTGCGCGCGAGCTGTTGGGTCAGGGTGCTCGCGCCCGTCGCGCGGCGGGACTGGATGACCTTGATGACGTCGCGCGCGGCCGTCACCAGGATACGGGGGATGCTCAGGCCGAAGTGGCGCTCGAAGTCGGCGTCCTCGGCCGCGAGGATCGCCTGCCGAAGCTGGATCGGGATGTCGTCATAGCGGACGATCACGCGGCGCTGCGTGGCAAAATCGCCGACGGGCTTGTTGTCGACCCCATACACGCGTGTGATCGTCGCCGGCGTGTAGTCGTCGAGGGCCGAGATGCGGGGGAGGTCGCCCGTGAACGCGAACAGCACGCCGCTCACGGTGCCGAGCACCGCCGCGAGGATGAACAATCCGATGAGGAGCGCGTGACGCGCGAGCCGGATGACGAGACGCACAGGGGTCTGACGCTGTCAGGGACGAGGAACGAGGAACGAGGAACGAGTGATGAGGAACGAGTGGCGAACAGATCACAACGAGCGCACGGCCCTTCCTCGTTCCTCGTTCCTTCACCTTTTCAGTATTCTACCCCGGCGGCCGCCGAACCGCGCTGCCGGACTGGCCGCCGCGCGGCGCCCCCGGCGCCGGACCCGGCGACAGGCCGCGCGGACTCGGCGACGAGCCCCCAGGCGCGCGAGGCGGAGCGCTGCGTTCGACGCCGCCGCCGCGCGGCGACGAAGGCCGCTCGCGAGGTGCCGGTGCGCGCCCGCCGTCACCAGGTCCGACGCTCCCCGGGTCCGGCGCGCGGCGCGACATCGGGGGCGGCGCGTACTCGCGCGTGCGTGTGGGCGTGCGATCCGGCGACGGCGGAAGCGAGCCCACGCGCGGCGCCGGATCGCGCCGCGGCGCGGCGACCGGCCCCGCGGCACGCGAGGTCAGTCCACCCGGCGTCCGGATGCGCTCGCGCGCCACACCGGGGTCGGCGAGAGAAGGCCGCGCCTCAAGCGGCGCGCGCCGCGGCACGACCAGCGAGCCCGTCGGCGTTCGCGGCTGCTCGCTCGTGCGGGACCGCATCCGGGACAGATCGCCGAGGCTGGGCTGCACGGAACCCGACGATTCGCGCGGCGGCGCGCCGAGCCCCCGCGTCGCGGAAGGCGAGCGAATGATCGCACGTCGACCGGACGAGGCAACCGCGCCGCTCGGCGCCGGTCGCAGCGGCCCGGCGCCCGCCGTCGCGGCGCTGCGCGGAGCCGCCTGAACGCCACCCGTACTTCGCGGCACCGCGTATCCCGCGCGATTCCCCACCGAGCGGATCGGCGCGATCGGCCTCGGCACCGCCAGCCCGCGCGGCGCCGGCGGGTCGGTGCGGCTGGCGAAGCTCGCCCGTGTTCGTCCATCGAGGCGTTCCACCGCGACGCCGTCGGCGCCGACCGACACGTGGCCGGCGTTGAACGCGTTGGCATGCGCCACGTTCCATCCGTGCCACGGATGATGCGGCCCCCGGCCGTAGTAGGTCGCCGAGTAGAACGCGTTGATGTTGACGATCGGCCAGCCGTCGAAGCCGAGCGGACACCAGGCCACGTAGGCCGGCGTCCACGCCCACGACACCCAGGCGGGTCCCCAGTGCACGCCAGGAATCCAGAACCAGGAGCCCGTCGAGAATCCCCAGCGCCCGTAGTGGTGCGTCGGCCATGCCCACGGGTCGTACCCAATCCACGTCCAGCCGAACGACCCGACGAAGTTCCATTGTCCTTGGTAGTACGGGCGCCAGCCGGAGGACACACGCGGGTACCAGACATCGCCGTAGGTCGAATGGCGTTGCCAGTATCCGTGACGGTCGAAGGTCGACGCATACGGCCGCAGCGTTGACGGCAGGTAGGCGGTCGAGGCGACGCCGAGCCGCTCGGCAAGGCGATCTTCGGACCAGCGGTCAAACGCATCCCAGCGCGCCGAGTTGAACGCGACCGGGTACGACGGCGCCTCGCCCGCGCGGGCGAGCGAGCGGACGCCTGCGGTCACCTGGATCGAGCCGACCTCCGTCACCAGATTCGCAGAGCCGCGCAGCACGGCCAGTTCCACGTCAGTCGCGGCCGGCGCTCCCACGAGCGAGACGCGGTAGTCGCCGACCGTCTGGATCTCGGCCGCGCCGGCCGGCGTGTCGATGCGATAGGTCACGCGCTCGTCGGGATCGTCAGGGTCGAGACCCGCGACGATCAACCGCACGCGACCAGCGAGCAGGCGCAGCAGCGCATCGGACTGGAAGTCCACGGTCGTGAACTGATCGAGATGCAGCGCGCTGCCGTCACCAAAGACGACTTCGACGCGGCCGCGCTCGGTGCGAAGCCGGTCGCCGGCGATGAGCGGCATGTTGGCCGGCGCCGGGTCGGCGCGGCCTTGTCGCTCGAGCCACGCCGCGCCGTCGACGAAGGCGAGATGCGCGGGCGCGGGTGCCTGAGGCTGGTCGGCCTGCGCAAAGGCCGATCCGGGCATGAGCAACACTGAGATCAGAGCGGGGCCGACGGAAAAGAGACGGGTCATCGCGGTCCCTCGGGGAGGCGAATCGGGATGGGTGCCGAAAACCCCTGATGAATCCCGTAAGGCAGACTGGCTGAGACGATTATCGCACCGCGAGCGCAGCGGCGCAAGGGGACAAGATTGACTGCTATTCGCTCAACTTTTATACTAAGAAAGCTATTAGGATCGAATATCTCACGGACGAAGGGGACTTGCATGAGCAAAATCATTGGCATCGACCTCGGCACCACCAACTCAGTCGTGGCCGTCATGGAAGGTGGTGAGCCGGTGGTGATCACCAATCCGGAAGGCAACCGTCTGACGCCATCGGTCGTGGCCTTCACGAAGTCGGGCGAGCGCCTGGTCGGTCAGGTCGCCAAGCGGCAGGCCGTCACGAACCCCGAGAACACCGTCTTCTCGATCAAGCGGTTCATGGGCCGCAAGTATGACGAGGTCAACGAGGAAATGAAGATGGTGCCGTATTCGGTTGTGCGCGCCGGCAACGCCGATGCGCGCGTCATGGCCGGCGACCGGGAGTACTCGCCGCCCGAGATCTCGGCGATGGTGTTGCAGAAGCTGAAGCAGGCCGCCGAGGAGTATCTGGGCCAGCCGGTCACCAAGGCGGTGATCACGACACCGGCCTACTTCAACGACGCGCAGCGCCAGGCCACGAAGGACGCCGGCCAGATTGCCGGCCTCGAGGTCATGCGCATCGTCAACGAGCCCACCGCGGCGGCGCTCGCCTACGGCCTCGACAAGAAGAAGGACGAGACGATCGCCGTCTACGACT
>CAYHSN010000261.1:0-5319 GCA_964359235.1 uncultured Vicinamibacterales bacterium
CACAGCATCAGGAACAGCTCGACGCTGATGAGCAGCATCCCGATGCTCATACCCGCCTTGAGCGGAATCGAGTGCAGCGGAAACGGCTTGCCGGCCAGCGCCGCGAACGCGGTCCGTGAGTTGGCGTACGTGTTCACGCGGATGCCGAACCACGCGATGCCGTAGCTGCCGCCGATCCCGATCAGGCTGAAGACGAGGATGATGGCGACCTTGATCGGCTCGAAGCGCAGCAGGAATCCGAAGTACACCAGGATGATGCTCCCGATGAACGCCTCGAGCAGCAGGATGAACTTGCCCTGGGTGACGAGGTAGGTCTTGCAGGTCTCGTAGATGAGGTCCGAGATTTCCCGCATCGAGTCGTGCACCGGCAGCCGCTTCAACTCCCGTACGATCTTCAGCCCGAACGCCAGACCCGCCGCGCAGACGATGAGCCCGAAGGCGAGCAGCGTCCAGCCCTCGATCCCGAGAAACGTCACCGACGTCAGGTCGGGCAGGATCAGCGAGGCTTCCCCGCCCGCGTGACGCGCCGGCGCCTGCGCCTCGGCGGGCGCGCCCTGCGCCCACGCCGGCCCCGCCAGCAGGAGCGGCGCGAGACCCGCTCCACACGTTCGAACGACACGACCCATTGCTCAGACCTCCATCAGCTATCAGCTATCAGCTATCAGCTTCCAGCTTCCAGCTTGCGGCTCGCAAGCACTGAAAGCTGAGAGCTGATATAGCTGGCGGTTTTTTCACAGTCTCTCACTTCTCACTTCTCAATTCGGATACGTCCACACCAGCAGCTTCACCCCGGGGGGCAGCGAACGATACAGGGTGTCGGCGTCTTCCGGCGCCAGCACGATCCGCAGCCGCACGATCTCGTCCTCTGGCGGTGAGAGCGCCGCGAGCGTATCACGCCACCGCGCGCCCCACCAGGTCGCGAACCGCGCCCACCGGCTCGACGCGTCGGCCTCCCGCGGCCGGATCTCGATCGACGGCCCCCGCCCGAAGCGGATGTGATACCGCAAGGGCACCGGAAACAGCTCCTCCGGCGTCGGCGGAATCACCGGCTTGGTTTCGCCCGACCCGTCGGGCGGCGGCGGCTTGAGCTCCAGCCGGTCGATCTCGCGCGGCGGATCGAGCCGCCCGCCCGAGAAGATGACGCCCTGCCACGCCGCGCGCCCGCCGCGCCGCACGAACGCTACGCGCGGCGCGCCGGCCGAAAGCGCGATCACCGGGTAGCGCCGGAGTTCGGCGCCGCGCAGCATCAGGGCCAGTTCCTTCGCCGCCGGATCCAGCACCAGGTAGAACTCTTTGCCCGCGGCCAGCTCGACCTGTTTCTCGAACGCGGCGTTCTCGGCTTCGAGCCGCGCGACGTCGCGGCCCGGATCGGCCTTCTCCTGCCTGTCCCGAGCGGCGTCGAGGGGCCTGTCCCGAGCGGCGTCGAGGGGCCTGTCCCGAGCGGCGTCGAGGGGCCTGCCCCGAGCAGCGTCGAGGGGCGCGATCGCGATCGTGCCCGCTGCGATCCAGACGAGCGCGGCTGATGCCACGAAGGTTCTTGATCTCCCCATCCGGTGGTCCGTCAGTAGATGAAGATCGGCGTGCCGATTCGCGCCATCGCCCAGACCTTTCGGAGATCGTCGCGCCCCAGCCGGATGCACCCGTGCGTCACGCTCCGGCCGAGCAGCCGCTCGTACAGCGTGCCGTGGATCAGGTACCCGTTGCCGAAGTACAGCGCGTACTCGCCGAGCGCGCCGTACTCGAAGCGCTCGGCGGCGTTGGTCGGAATCGGCTGGCCTTCCTCGACAAACGCCCAGTCAGGTTTCCGCCACACGGGGTCCTCGATCTTCGTGAGCACCTGAAACCGCCCGCGCGGCGTGTCGAACACCCACGTGCGCCCGGTCGCGCCTTCCTTCAGCACCATCCCCGATCCGGCCGAGCACACCGCCTCGTACACCACCTCATCGTCCTTGCGCAGCGACAGCCGGTTGTGCGTCTGGTCGATGACGATGTAGAGGCCGCGCGGCGCGAGGCGGGCGAGCTTCGCCCGAAGCTGCCGCTGGCGCGCCTGCAGGCGCAGCGCCTGGCGCTTGAGCGCGACCGGATCGACCGTGTCGTTCGCCGCCGCCGCGGCGGCCGACTCGAGCGGTTCGTACACGTAGCCGGTGCCCGCCCAGACGAGCAGCAGGAGCAGCAGGACGCCCGCGGCCACGGCAACGCCGCGCCGCCGGCCCACGGCGAGCCCGCGCGCGATCGCGCGCAGCCGGCCGGATCCGGCCTGCGCGACGGGCGGCGAGGCGGGAGCGGGAGCCGTGTCCTCCGTCACCTACGTCCTTCCTGCACCGTCGTGCGGCTGGCCATCGCCGCGAGCGCGCCCGGCTCGTCGCTCCCGACGATCGTCACGGGCGTCCCGATCTCGACGCGCGCGAACAGATCGTCCATGTCGGCGTTCAACAATGCGACGCAGCCGCGGGTCCAGTCGCGGCCGCGGCCGCCTTCGCCGTGAATCTCGATGAGGCCGCCGATGGCGGCCGACGGGGGCAGCTCGCCGTTGCGGCGCAGCCGGGTGAACTCCCGCCGGTCTTCCTGGTTGGGATAATCGAGCAAGAGCGCCTTGTAGTATATCGTCGCGCCCCGGCCCTTACGAGCCGTGATCCGGTACCGGCCCTCTGGGGTGGCGCCGTCGCCCGAATGGCGCTTGTCGGCCACCCAGTTGAACCCCATGTCGGCCCGGTACACCCGCGCCACCTCGCCCTTCAGGTAGAGCGTCACGCGGTGGACCTCCTTCTCGACGAGGACCGCCGCCCGCCCGTCCCGACGCGACCACGCTATGGTGTCCGCCTTCCAACGCTGCCACTGCCGGACGACGGCTTCGTCGGCGTAGCGCGCGGCGACCTCGGCCGCCAGATCGCGCACGCGAACGGCCAGGTCGCGCGACTGGTTCGCGCTGACCGTCGCGCTGCCGTAGTCGCCTTCGCGGTGGAACACGCGCGCTTCGTCGAGGGTCAGGCGCGCGCGCGCCAGCACGGCCCGGCGCGAGCTCGCGAGGTGGATCGTCCCGGCGAGCGACGTGCTGTGATCGACCGATTGGGCGGCGAGCGTGAGAGCCTCCGCCGACGCGTCACGGGCCGCGTCGCGTCGCTCGTTCGTGAACGTCAGCGCGCGCGTCGCGTGCGTGATCGCCTCGCGGTAGCCGGCGTCGGCGGACGTGAAATCGGGGAGAGGCCAGAGGCGGGCGAGCTGGACGCGATGATCGGTGGCCGCCTGGCGGATGGCGGACTCGGCCTGCAGCAGCTCGTCGGGCGCCCAGGTCATGGCGTCGGCCTGGCGCGCCTTCGCGACGGCCGCCGTCGCCTCGCCGGCGAGGGCCGCGACCGCGTCCGCGCGCCGCGTCCCGACGAGCGCGGCGCCGCCGTACGCGAACGCGACGGCGAACGCCGCGACGAGCATGACGATCCAGAACCGCACGCGCCCGATGCGGCGGCGCGGACGCTTCGACTGAAGCTCGTTCACTCGGACTCTGCTTTTGCGAACCGGGTTTCGCCGAAACGCCTCACAGCCGACCGAAACCGGGCGCGCCCGGTCCGGGATCTTGCGCTGGCTGCCTTACCGCTTCCTGGCGTCGATGGCCGTCTGGACCGCGGTCGCGACCGACGTCGCCGCGTTCTTCGCGGCCTCGGCCTTGGCCTTCGCCTCGAGATACCGTTCGCCGCCCAGCGCGGTCGTCGCGTCGGCGATCGAAGTTTCGGCGCCGGCCAGATCCGCCTTCATCGCCTCGAGGTCCGCCGCCGTGCCCTTGCCCTTCGGCGCCTTCGCGAGCATCTCCTGCGCCTGGGTCAACGCGGTCTTGGCCTCTTCGATGAGCGCGGTCGCCTCGTTCTTCGCCTTCTCCTTGCCGGCGACGGCGTCCTGCTCGGCCTTCTCGCCGGCGGTCTTGGCGGCGCCGGCCAGCTCGGCCGCCTTCGTGTACGAGCGGAACAGCGCAAACTTGTCGGCCTGGGCCTGCAGCTCGGCCTCGAGCGCGGCCTGTGCGTCCTGGGCCGCCGTGAGCGAGTCGGCCGCGTACTCAGCGGCGCCGGCCGCCGCAGCCTTGTCCATCGCGGCCTTCGCCGCATCGATGTCTGCCTGGGGAGGCGACGCACAGCCGGCCGCGGCCACCGCCAAGCCCGCAACCAGCACACCAACGAGCCACATCTTACGCATGACGTTTACTCTCCTTCGGAGGGCCCCGACGCCCCGGGGCTGGGAATGACAGAGGTTGCTCACAGACGCGAGGGTTTCGCGGCTGCGGGCATCTCGATCCTTTTACCACATTTCGGGGGGGTTTGAGGATTCCCGTGGCTTTTGAGGTATGCTCGCCCTTCGTCATGGATCAGGCACGCACGCTGCTCTTTGTCGCCCTCGGCGTCTTCGGACTGGTCTACCTCGCCACGTGGTTGGCGGCCATCCGTGAGGCGCGCCGCGACAAGACGCGCACGGATCCGGCAGGCCAGGCCGCGCCGCCGACGCTCTTCGAGACGGCACTCGGCTTCGTGACGAACTTCTTCGACACGCTCGGCATCGGCTCCTTCGCCCCGACGACCTCGGTCTTCAAGTTCCGGAAGATGGTGCCGGATCGGTTGATTCCTGGCACCCTCAACGTCGGCCACACGCTGCCGACCATGACCCAGGCCTTCATCTTCATCGCCTCGGTCGAGGTCGACACGACGACGCTCGTCCTGCTCATCGGGGCGGCGGTCGTAGGCGCCTGGTTCGGCGCGGGCGTCGTGAGCGGCTGGCCGCGGCGCAAGGTCCAGATCGGGATGGGGCTGGCGCTCATCGGCGCCGCGACCCTGATGCTGATGGGGCAACTGCAGATCGTGCCGGCCGGCGGCGAGGCGCTCGGCCTCGGCGACGGCTTGCTCGTTGTCGGCATCGCCGGCAGCCTGCTCCTGGGCGCGCTCATGACGATCGGGATCGGTCTGTACGCGCCGTGCATGATCATGATCAGCCTGCTCGGCATGAACCCGCGCGCGGCGTTTCCGATCATGATGGGCGCGTGCGCGTTTCTGATGCCGATGGCGAGCGTGCGCTTCGTGAAGCGGCGCGCCTACAGCTTGCGGCCGGCGCTCGGTCTCGGGCTCGGCGGCATTCCCGCCGTGCTCATCGCCGCGTTCATCGTGAAGTCGTTGCCGCTCGACGCGGTGCGCTGGCTCGTCGTCGCGGTCGTCGTCTACACGGCGTTCGCCATGCTGCGATCGGCATTCGTGGAGAGCCGCGCGGCCGACGCGGCGCTGGCGCCGGGACGCGCCGAGCCGGTGTCGTAGATCGGCAATCCTTTCGCAAGGAGCACGCGTATGA
>CAYHSN010000262.1:0-5312 GCA_964359235.1 uncultured Vicinamibacterales bacterium
CCCAGGCCAAGGTGCTGCGCGTGCTGCAGGAGCAGCTCGTCGAGCGCGTGGGCGCTTCCTCGGGCGTGCGCGTGGACGTGCGAGTGCTGGCGGCCACGAACAAGGAGTTGCCCTCGGAGATTCGCGCCGGCCGCTTCCGCGAGGACCTGTACTACCGCCTGAACGTCATCCCGATCTTCGTGCCGCCCCTGCGCGACCGTGAGGACGACGTCCCGCTGCTCGCCGAGCACTTCATCGCGGAGCTCGCGCGGGAGTACGGACGACGCGTGAAAACGATCGACCCCGGCGCCATGGCGGGACTGCGCGGCTACAAGTGGCCGGGCAATGTGCGCGAGCTGCACAACGTGATCGAGCGGCTCATGATCATGGTGCCGGTCGAGACGATCACGCTGAAGGACCTGGCGTTTCTGGAGGGCTTGCCGGTCGAGGCCGCCGCCCCCTACACGAGCGACGGCGACCTCCTCGCCCTGCACGACGCGCGCGATCGCTTCGAGCGCGACTACATCCTGCGGGCGCTGGCGGCGCAGCAGGGCAACATCTCGCGCACGGCCGAGATCCTCGGCGTCGAACGCAGCAACCTCTATCGCAAGATGCGCGCGTTCGGCATCGCGTCCGCCCGCCGCTTCGACGGCGACGCCGAGAAGCCCAGCGAGCCCGCCTGAGCGGGCTACTCGGTCATCTTGCGGATCTTCGCTTCCAGAATCTGATCCGGGCTGAAGCGCTCGAGCTGCAGGTAGAACCGCGCGGCGTCGAGGAGCGCGGCCGACGGGACCAGCCCCACGATCTCGCTCTCGACGATGGTCACGCCGTAGCGCGCCGCCTCGCGTTTCACCGTCTCGAAGACCCGGAAGATCGGCGTCTTCTCGAAGTGAGTCAGGTTGATCGACACCTGCGCCAGATTCCGGTCTTCGACGCGGACGCCCATCGCCTTGACGTAGCGAAAGCCGCCGCTGCTGAGGCGGATGGCGGCGGCGATCTTCTTGGCGACGTCCACGCGATCGGTGGCCAGGTTGATGTTATAGGCGATGAGCGGCATCCGCGCGCCGATGACCGACGCGCCACCCGACGGATGCGGGGCGGAGGGCCCGAAGTCCGGCCGCCAGTCGGGCTGCGCCATCTTCTGCGGCAGGCCCTCGAATTCGCCGCGGCGGATGTCCTCGAGGTTGCGCCGTGCCGGGCTCGCCGCGGCCTCCTCGTACAGGAACACGGGCACCCCGAAGCGCGCGGCGACCTCGGCGCCGACTTCGCGCGCGAGCGCCACGCACGCCTCCATCGTGACGCCCTCGATGGGGACGAAGGGGACGACATCGACGGCGCCCACTCGGGGATGCTCGCCCTGGTGCGCGCGCAGGTCGATGCGCGGGATGGCGGCGTCGTAGAGCGCCAGAATCGCCTGCTTCAGCGGCGCCGCGTCGCCGGCCAGGGTGAGGACGGAACGGTTGTGTGAGGTGTCCGACGAGTGGTCGAGGACCCGGACGCCTGGCGTGCGGCGGATCGCGTCGACACAGGCGTCGACGATCTCCGCGCGCCGGCCCTCGCTGATGTTGGGCACGCATTCGATGATGGCCATGGCCCCGATCATAGCAGGACGGGCCCGCGAATCCGGCCCATTTGTCGGGCCGCGTCGATTGACGGGGTGGGATCTTTGCCGCATAATCTCGGGGACGACAGCGTCATGACCGACGCGCCCGGACACGATCCCGAACTCGAGCTCACTGACGCGACCGCCGAGGATCGCGACGCCCGGATCGAGCAGTTGCTGCTCGTCGGGCTCGACCACTACTTCGGCGCGCGGCACGAGCAGGCGATCCACGTGTGGACGCGCGTGCTGTTCCTCGACCGCGGCCACCAGCGGGCGCGCGCCTACATCGAGCGTGCACGCAGCGCGTTCGCCGAGCGGCAGCGCGAATCCGAGGAGCTTCTGCACCGCGGCGCCGACGCCTTCGATCGCGGCGACGCCGACGCGGCCCGCCAGCTTCTGAGCTCGGCGGTCGAACGCGGCGCGCCGCAGGAAGACGCGCTGACGCTGCTCGGGCGCCTCGATCGGCTCGAGGTGGCGAGCGGCCGCGCCGGATCTTCCACCCAGGCAGCGGACCCGGCGCGCAAAGCCCGACGCCACGCCGCCGCCGCGGCCCGAGACGACCGCCGCCGGGCGCCGTCTCTGGCGCTGCCGTTCGCATGGCTCGGGGTGGTGACGCTCGTCGTGGCGGGCGGCCTGTATCTCGCCATGTCGTGGGACCGCGTCGGGCGCTGGTTCCTCTTCGAGCAGGTCGAGCGGTCGGCCGCGAGCGCGTCGGCGTCCGCGTCTCCGCTCGTCGTCCCGCCGGCCTCCGAAGCGGCGCTGGCCCGTGCGCGGGCAATCGTGGGACAGCGGCGCCTCGGGGAGCGTGCCAGCGTGACGCCCGACGATGCGCGCGCGTTGCGCGAGGCGCTCCACGTGCTCGACGCGGTGAAGGCGGGCGATTCCCTCCGCGCGGAGGCCAATGAGTTGCGCGCCGGGATCCAACGCGCGCTCGTCGCCACCGTCGAGCCGCCGCCCGCGGCGTCCGGCGATCGTTCCGGCACTCCACGATGAGATGTCCGAAGTGCCACTACATCAGCTTCGACAGCGGGCAGCGCTGCCGGAATTGCGGCTACGACTTCTCGCTGGCGGTCGAGTTGCCGGAAGCTGACCTCGCGCTGAGCGAAGAACCCGAAGGACCGTTCGCGGACTTCTCCCTCAATCACCTCGAGAACGCACCGCCCGAGGCGCCGCGCCGCGCCGGCGAATCGATGGGCCTCGAGGACGCGGCCTCCGGCGAGTCGCCCGCGCCGCGTCCGGCGACCGGGACGGCGGGACTCGAACTGCCGCTGTTCCAGACCAGCGACGATCAGCCGCTCGTCGCGCCATCATTCACGCCGAGGCCGCCGCTCGCGGTGCGGCGCGCGACGCCGAGCATTCCCCGCCTGCGCGAGCGGCCGGTGGAGTCGCCTCCCCGGCTGCAGCTCGAGGCCGAAGCCGAGAACGACAGAGCGCCGGCGGCGGCCTCGTCGCCCGCGGCCGGGATCGCTCCGAGACCGGGTCCGGCCCGTGCCGACGCGGGCCGGCGAGTCGCTGCCGCGCTCGTCGATCTCGTCATCGTGGGCGGGATCGACCTCGCCGTCCTGCATTTGACGCTTCAGTTGAGCGAGCTCCCGTGGGCCGAGGTCGGCCGGCTGCCCCGGGTGCCGCTGATCGCGTTTCTGCTGATGCTGAACGGCGGCTACATCGTTGCGTTCACCGCGGCGGTCGGACAGACCATCGGCAAGATGGCCGCCGGCATCCGCGTGGAATCGGCCGACGCGTTCGGCGAGAGGCGGCCGTCGGCACAGCAGGCCGTGGTCCGCGCGGCGTGCTATCTCGTCTCCGTCGCGCCGCTCGGCGTCGGATTCCTGACCGCGCTCTTCAGCGACGATCGGCGCGCGCTCCACGATCGCCTCGCGGGTACGCGGGTGGTCAACGTCAGCTGACCGATCGCGCCGCGGCATGCACCGTCTCGCCATCTTTCTCTGCTCAGCCGCCTACTCGGGGTTCGTGCCCTTCGCGCCCGGCACCGTCGGGTCCATCGTCGGTCTCGCGGGGTACGGCGTACTGCGGTGGGCCGACGCGCCGCCCGCGGCGGAGCTC
The DNA here is from genome assembly GCA_964359235.1 of uncultured Vicinamibacterales bacterium. Taxonomy (GTDB): domain Bacteria; phylum Acidobacteriota; class Vicinamibacteria; order Vicinamibacterales; family JAHECP01; genus CAYHSN01. Next base: position 3,647 of record CAYHSN010000262.1, read on the forward strand.
GCGCTCCTGGTGGCGCTGTTCGGAATCGGCGTCTGGTCCGCCACCATCGCCGAGCGTCACTTCGGACTGGAAGATCCCGGACAAGTCGTGATTGATGAGGTCGTCGGCATGCTGGTGACGCTCGTGTTCACCGGCGCGGGCTGGTCGGGCGCGGCCGCCGGGTTCTTTCTGTTTCGCCTGCTCGACATCGTGAAGCCCTTTCCGGTCGGGCGGCTCGAGCGATTGCGTGGCGGCATGGGCATCATGGCCGACGACGTGATGGCCGGCCTCTATGCGAACGTGGCGCTGCGGGTGCTGATGATGGCCGCGCCGGGTTGGATCGCATGACGCCGCAGACGCCAGCCGGCCGGTTTGCGACGGCCGAGATCATCGCCGTCGGCAGCGAGATGCTGACGCCGTACAAGGTCGACACCAATTCGCTCGTCGTGACCGCGCGCCTGGACGAGCTGGGCATCCAGGTCCGCGCAAAGACGGTCGTGGGTGACGACCGGGGCGACCTGACGGCTGTCTTCGTGCAGGCGCGCGCGCGCGTGGACCTCCTCGTTCTGACGGGCGGGCTCGGCCCGACCGCCGACGACCTGACCCGCGAGGTCGTGGCCGCCGTCCTCGGTCGTCCGCTCGTCGAAGACCTCGCCATTCTCGAGTCGATCCGGCGCCGGTTCGCGTCGCGCGGGCTGCGGATGCCCGACGTGAACCGGAAGCAGGCGCTGGTTCCGCAGGGGGCCACGCCCGTGCCGAATCCGAACGGCACCGCGCCGGGCATCTGGATGGACGAGGGCGATCGGGGCGTGCTGCTCCTGCCCGGGCCGCCGCGTGAGCTGGAGCCCATGATGGAGAGGTTCGCGCGCGAGGTGCTGGCCGGACGGGCCGGCGAGGCGCGGCTCCATCGACGGGTTCTGAAGATTACGGGCCGCACGGAATCCCAGGTCGAGGAGCTGACGCTCCCGATCTACTCGCGATGGCAGCACCCGGATCCGCCCGTCGCGACGACGATTCTCGCCACCCCTGGACAGGTCGAGCTGCACCTCTCAGCGCGCAGCCGTGTCGCGGCTGCGGCGACCGAGCGACTCGCGGGCTGCGTCGCGGAGGTCTCGGCGGTCCTCGGCGCGGACATCTTCAGCGCCGACGGCCGTGCGCTCGAGGAAGTCGTCGGCGAGCTGCTGCGCGAACGCGGACTCTCAATCGCCGTCGCCGAGTCGTGCACGGGCGGGCTCATCACCTCGCGGCTGACCGACGTGGCGGGCAGCTCCGCCTACGTGCGAGCCGGGGTCGTCGGCTATGGCAACGCGGCGAAGATCGATCTGGTCGGCGTGCCAGCATCGCTCATCGACGAACACGGGGCGGTCAGCGAACCCGTGGCGCTCGCGATGGCTGAAGGCGCCGGCGCCCGAACGGGCGCCGCGATCGGGGTGGGCGTCACCGGCATCGCCGGTCCGGGCGGTGCCACGCCAGAGAAGCCGGTCGGGACGGTCGCCGTCGCGGTCGCCGGTCCGCAGGCGGCGCGCCGGGTGCGCACGTATCGTTTTCCGGGCGGCCGCGCCCTGGTCAAGTTCCAGGCGTCGCAAGCCGCACTCGATCAGGTGCGGCGGGCGATCCTGGAGAGCGAGACGAAGGAACGAGGAATGAGGAACGAGGAATGAGGAACGAGGAATGAGTGACGAGGAAT
>CAYHSN010000263.1:0-5301 GCA_964359235.1 uncultured Vicinamibacterales bacterium
GACTGGTGCGTCAGCCGGCAGCGGTTCTTCGGCGTGCCGTTTCCGCTGTGGTACCCCGTGTCGGCCGACGGCCGCATCCAGTACGACCGGCCGATCGCGCCGTCCGAGGACCGACTGCCGATCGATCCCTCGACGGATGTCACCGACGGGTACGCGCCCAGTCAGCGCGACACGCCGGGCGGGTTCAGCGCCGATCCGGACGTCATGGACACGTGGGCGACCTAGTCGCTCACGCCGCAGATCGCCGGGGCGTGGGAAGAGGATCGCGATCTCTTCGCCCGCGTCTTCCCGATGGACCTGCGCCCGCAGGCGCACGACATCATCCGCACGTGGCTCTTCTCGACGGTGCTCCGATCGCACTTCGAGCACGACGCGCCGCCCTGGTCCAACGCGGCGATCTCGGGGTTTGTGGTCGATCCGGATCGCAAGAAGATGTCGAAGTCGAAGGGGAACGTCGTGACGCCCCTCGGGCTGCTCGAGGAGCACGGGACCGATGGCGTGCGCTACTGGGCGGCGAGCGGCAGACCAGGCGCCGATACGGCGTTCGATACCGGGCAGATGCGCGTCGGTCGCCGCCTCGCGATCAAGATCCTCAACGCCTCGAAGTTCGTGCTGTCGCAACCCGAACCGCGGGGCCCGATTACGGCGCCCGTGGATCGCGGCATGCTGACGCTCGTGGCGCGGCTGGTGGCCGACACGACCGAGGATCTTGAGGGCTACAACTACGCGCGTGCGCTCGAGCGCGCCGAGGGTTTCTTCTGGTTCTTCTGCGACAACTATCTGGAGCTCGTGAAGGCGCGGCGCTACGGCGACCAGGGCGAAGGTCCGGCCGGATCGGCCGTGAGCGCCCTGCTTGTGGCGCTTTCGGTGCTGCACCGCCTCTTTGCACCCTATTTGCCGTTTGTCGCCGAAGAAGTCTGGTCGTGGTGGCAGCCAGGGTCGGTCCACCGCGCCGCGTGGCCGGCGCCGTCCGAGGTCCGCGAATGCATCGGTGGCGACGACGCGCAGGGCGTGGCCGCCGTCGAGTTCGGCACGTTGATCCTGGGTGAGGTCAGGAAGCAGAAGTCCGAGGCGCAACGGCCGCTCAAGACCGCGGTCATGCGCGCGGTCGTGAAGGGCACGCCGGAGCAGATCCGCGCGCTCGCCGACTGCCGGACTGACCTGTGCGCTGCCGGCCTGATCGCAGAGATCGCCGCCGAAGAGGCCACGACCTTCGAGGTGAGCGCGGCGCTCGCGCCGCCCGAGTGATAGCCAGCGCATGCAAGTTCCTCTTCCCGCCGAACTCGACGAAGCGCTGAGACGGAGCGGTCCGCGGCTGGGTCCGTTCGGCCGCCACCTGACCTACTTCGATCAGGTCGGGTCAACGAACGACATCGCCGCCCGGCTCGCGGCACGGGGCGCCGAAGAAGGAACCGTCGTGGTCGCCGAGTCGCAGACCGCCGGACGCGGGCGTCGTGGCCGCGAGTGGTGCTCGCCGGCTGGCGCGGGGTTGTATGTCTCGGCGGTGCTGCGGCCGGGCGGCGCCGACGCGCGAGACGCACGCCAGATGGCCTCGCTCATCACGTTGATGAGCGGTGTGGCGATCGCTGGCGGGGTCCGCGCCGCGACGGGCCTGCCGGTCGAACTCAAATGGCCAAACGATGTGGTGATTGGCCGCCCCTGGCGAAAGGTGGCCGGCATTCTCGCCGAGGCGTCGACGAGCGCCGGCGGCCTCGACTATGCCATTCTCGGATTTGGCATCAACGTCCGACCGGCGCAGTATCCGGCGGCGCTGGCGGGCCGGGCCACGTCACTCGAGGCCGAGGTGGGACGGCCGGTCGATGCCTGGCAGGTGCTGGTGGAGGCGCTCGTCGAGCTGGCCGCGCGTTACGGTGAACTGCGTGACGGCGGGACCGCGACGCTTCTGGAGCGCTGGCGGGCGCTCGCGCCGGGCTCGCGCGGTGGCAGCGTGGAGTGGCAGTCCTCAGATGGAGCACACCGCGGCATCGCCGAGGGTGTGGACGATGAAGGCGCGCTCCTGGTGCGGGTCGGGTCGAGGGTCGAGCGGATCGTGGCGGGGGAAGTGAATTGGTTAGGATGAGAAGGAACGAGTTGCGAGGAACGAGGAACGAGTAGAGCGAGTGCGCCCGAGGAGCGGACGACTCCTGCCTCGTTCCTCGTCACCCGTTCCTCGTTCCTACAGGTGTTCTCATGCTGCTAGCCATTGACGTCGGCAACACCAACATCGTGCTGGGCGTGTTCGAAGGTCAGCGGCTCACCCAGAGCTGGCGGCTGGCGACCTATCGCGAGCGGACGGCCGACGAACTGGGCATGATGGTGATCACGCTCTTCGCGCACGCCGGGCTCGAGCCGCGCACCATCGACGGCGTGATCCTCGCCTCGGTCGTGCCGCCGCTCACCGGCATGATGCGCGACATGGCGGCGCGGTACTTCGGCCAGGAACCGCTCGCGGTGGATGGGACGACCGACACCGGGATGCCCGTGCTCTACGAACCGCCCACCGATGTCGGCGCCGATCGCGTCGTGAACGGTGTCGCAGCGTTCGCGATGTACGGCCGCCCGCGAGGGGTACCGGTGATCGTCGTCGACTTCGGCACGGCCACGACCTTCGACGCGATCTCGCTGGGCGGCGAGTACCTGGGCGGCGTCATTTGTCCGGGTATCCAGATTTCGGCCGACGCGCTTTTTCAGCGCGCCGCCCGCCTGCCGCGCGTCGACGTGCGCAAGCCACCGGTCGTCATTGGCCGGACGACCGTGGGGTCCATGCAGGCAGGGTTGTTCTTCGGCTATGTGGACATGGTCGACGGCCTGGTGCGGCGGATGCGGCGGGAGCTGGCCGCCTCGAGCGGCCTGCAGGCGGTCTGTGTGGCGACCGGCGGCATGGCGGGCGTCCTGGCTGCCGAGACGGGCGTGATCGAGGAGGTCAACCCCGATCTGACGCTGATCGGTTTGAGGATGATCTGGGAAAGACAAAGGCGCTGACGCGTGCATTGAAGATTTCAGGATTGCTGATTGAGGGATTGATTGTTGATTGGGGGATTTGTTGATTGATGAATGGATTGATCGATTGCCAGGTTGTCTGAGATTCGGCTGACCAATCCTCCGAATCAATTCTTCAATCAAGAAATCGGCAATCTTCTCTCAATCCTCAAATCTGAGATCCTTAGATCTTCAATGCATGAATTGCCATGGACCCCCCCCGAGTACTGCCGCGAGATCGAAGCCTACCTCTGTCGCAAGAACGAGGGCCACCTGATTCGCATCGTGGGGCCGGCATTCGAGACGGTCTGTGGCTGGGCGGCGATGGGGATCCCGCTCAAGATCGCGTTTCGCGGCATCGACCAGTCGTGCGAGCGCTACTACGCGAAGGGGCCGCGGCGCCGGCCGGTGCGCATCGAGCACTGCGCGGCCGACATTCTCGATCTCTTCGATCACTGGCGGCGCGCGGTCGGCGTGCCCGCGGTGCCTGAGGAGCCGGATACCGAAGCGCCAGACGACACGGCGCGCCGGCGCGAGGGGCTGCCGCGTCACGTCGAGCGCGTGCTGCGCCGCCTGACGGAACTCCGATCCGGCTGGCCCTTGCCGGACGATCTGGGTGTGGCGGTCGATCGGCTCATCGACGCGCTCGACGGCCGCCGAGGCGAACTGCGCGGGGTGCGGGGCGAGGCCCGCGCGACGCTGATCGGATGGCTCGACGAGCGGGATCGGGAGCTCATCGGCGCGGCGCGCCGCACGTGCGATCCGGCCGCGCTGGCGGAGTTCCGTCGCGATGCTGAAGCGGAACTCAAACCGTTTCGCGCCCGAATGACCGCGGATGCGTGGGAACGCGCGGTGGCTGCCGCGGTAGATCGGCTGGTTCGCGAACACGCCGGGCTGCCGCGCGTCGCAGTGGACTGATTCATGCTCACGTCCGGCGCCGTTGTCGAGCTCGTCATCGAGAAACCGGCGGCCGGCGGGCGGATGATCGCCCGCCACGACGGACAGGTCGTGCTCGTGAGCGGCGCCATTCCCGGCGAGCGTGTTCGGGCGCAGATCGGGCGCGTCGACCGGAGCGTCGCCTACGCGGCCGCGGTCGAGATCCTCGGCGCCAGCGCCGACCGGCGGCCGGTCGCCGGCGATCCCTTCTGCGGTGGCTGCGTCTACGCGCACGTCGCCTACTCCAGGCAGCTCGATCTCAAACGCGAAGTCGTGCTCGACGCGTTCAGGCGGATCGGCAAGCTCACGATTGATGGCCCGGTGCCCGTCGAGGCGTCGATCGAGATCGGCTACCGGATGCGCGCGCGAGTTCACGCGCGCGGCGGGCGGCTGGGGTTCTTCCGGGAAGGCACGCACGAGATCTGCGACGCGGCGGCGACCGGACAGCTTCTGCCAGAAACTGGGCGCGTGCTGGCCGACGTGGCGTCGGCGCTCAGCGAGCTTCGCGCGTCCTACGTCGCATCGATCGAGCTGACCGAGAACATGGCGGCGGACCAGCGCGTGCTGCACATCGAGCTGCGGCCGGAGTCCGGCACGCCGCCGGCCGCGTTCAGCACGCTCGCCCGCATCGCCGGCGTCACCGGCGTGACGTGCTTCGCGCCGCCGAACCGCGACGCGATCGTGCTGGGCGGCCGCCCGGCGGTCGCCGATCCGGTCGCGGCGATCGTGGGGGCGGACGCGGCGGAAGGTGGCGCGATGCTCACCCGCCGCGCGACCACGTTCTTTCAGGCGAACCGCTATCTGCTGCCGACGCTCGTCTCTCGTGTCATCCCCTGGATCGGGAACGGACCGGTCGTCGACTTGTACGCGGGCGTCGGGCTGTTCGCGGTGGCGCTGGCGGCGACCGGCCACGCGCACGTCATCGCGGTCGAGGGCGATCGGACGAGCGGCGCCGATCTCGCCGAGAACGCCCGGCCGTTCGCCGATCGTCTGCGGGTCCGACGGACGTCAGTGGAGGCGTTCCTGGACGGGTACGAAGGGGAGCCGGCCGAGACGTTGCTCGTGGATCCGCCCCGCACCGGCATGTCGCGGGAGGCCGTGGACGGCATCGTCGATCACGGCGCGCGGCGTGTGGTCTACGTCTCGTGCGACGTGGCAACGCTCGCGCGCGACATCGGGCGCCTCGTCCAAGCTGGCTACGCGATCGCTCATCTGGAAGCGTTCGACCTCTTCCCGAACACCGCGCACGTCGAATCGCTGGTCGTGCTCGAGCGGAGGTAGCGGAGAGTTACCGCGGAGTTCCCGGAGGACACGGAGAAGGATTGACCACAGAGATCACAGCGCGGCTGAGCCGCAACCAAACTGAGGGCTCACCCGCGCTAGGCG
>CAYHSN010000264.1:0-5281 GCA_964359235.1 uncultured Vicinamibacterales bacterium
TCAGGCCTGCTTTGTCGGGCAGGCGCTACACCAGCGCGATTCCTTCACACGCTCTGAAGGTCCGCCTCGACCATGGCCGCCGCGCTACGGAGCGCGCGAGGGCGCGGGGCCGACGATAGCCTGATACACGAGCGCACGGAACCGATCCCGCAGATCGAGGCTGCCCGCCGGGATGAGCTGCGTCAGAAAGATCGCGACCAGCCGCTCCTGCGGATCCACCTGGTAGACCGAGTAGTACGCGCTCCCCCACCCGTACGCGCCGGGGGAGCCAAGCCGGCCCGCCCGGCCGACGTGCTCGACGATCTCGAACCCGAGACCGAACCCGAAGCTGCCGTTCTGGTACAACCCGCCGACGTGGTTGGCCGTCATCAGCTCGACCGACTTCGGGCCGAGCAGCCGCACGCCGTCGAGCTCGCCGCCGTTCAGCAGCATCTGCAGGAAACGCGCGTAGTCCTGCGCGGTCGAGACCAGCCCGGCGCCACCCGAGAAGCACGCGCGCGGACCGTCCACGAAGTCGCCCTGCCCCATGCCGCCCTCGGGCGCGCGGACGATGCCGCCACCCGGTTTCGCGCTGTACACCGTCGCGAGGCGATCGCGCTTCTCCACCGGCAGGAAGAAGTGCGCATCCACCATCTTGAGCGGCTCGAAGATGCGCGTGCGGACGAACGCGTCGAGCGTCATCCTCGACACCTTCTCGACGACGGCGCCGAGGATGTCGGTGTTGTAGCCGTAGATCCACTGCTCGCCAGGCTGCGCGTCGAAGGGCAGCGCGGCCAGGCGATCGACGAGCGCGCCGATGGGCTCCTTCTTGTCCGAGAGATACCAGCCCTGCAGTCCCGCCGCCTTCCACCGATCGGCGGCGAGGCCCGTGCCGTACGAGATGCCCGCGGTGTGCGTGAGGAGATCGCGGATGGTGATCGCGCGCTTCGCGGGCACCGCGACGAGGCCACCGGCGCCCGCCGCGGCGACCATCGTCCGCCGGAACGCGGGCAGGTGCTTCGCGACCGGATCGGAAAGCTGCAGCTTCCCTTCCTCCAGCAGCATGACGGCGGCGACGCTCGTGATCGCCTTCGACATCGACGCGATGCGAAAGATGGTGTCCTTGCGCATCGGCACGTTCTTCTCGATATCGGCCTTGCCGTAGGTCTCGACGTGCGCCAGCTTGCCGTCGCGCATCACGAGCGTGATGACGCCGCCGATGTCGCCGCGGCCGACGTGGGCCTGGACCGCAGCCTTCAGGCGCTCGAGCCGCGCGGCCGAGAGGCCGACCGTGTCCGGCGCCGCGGCCGGCAGCGTCTGGGCGAGCGCGTGGGTCGCGACGAGACACGCAAGCAGCGCGACCAGAACCGTCCTGCGGATTCGCATCGTCGGCCTTCCTGCTGTGGGGACCGAAACGCCGGTTTCGGCGTCCAATTGTGCGATTATCTTATCCCCTTTCCAAACAGAGACGACGGTGCGCCCGCGGCGCGCCCTTGATGGAGGAAACCTCATGAAGACACTCGTGCTTGGAGCGACAGGAACCGTGGGCAGCCAGGTGACGCGCGGGCTGGTGGCCAGAGGCCAGGCCGTGCGCGTGCTGACGCGGAGCGCCGACAAGGCGAAGAGCCTGCCGGCGGGCGTCGAGGCGCGCGTCGGCGATCTGACGAGCCCGCGCGAGCTGGGATCGGTGTTCGACGGCGTTGACAAGCTGTTTCTGCTCAACGCCGTGAGCCCCACCGAGACGCAGGAAGGTCTGAGCGCGCTCGACTGGGCGAAGACGGTCGGCGTCCGCACGCTCGTGTATCTGTCGGTGCAGCACGTCGAGCGCGGCCCGCACATCCCGCACTTCGGCGGCAAGTTCGCGATCGAAGCGGCGATCCGCGAGTCGGGCCTCGACTACACGATCCTGCAGCCGAACAATTTCTATCAGAACGACTACTGGCTCAAAGACGCCATCCTGAGCTACGGCGTCTACGCGCAGCCCATCGGCAACGTCGGATTGAGCCGCGTGGACGTGCGCGACATCGCCGCCGCAGCGGTGAATGTGCTCACGACCGACGCGCACCGCAACCAGACGTACGTGCTTGCGGGACCCGACGCGCTCACCGGCGCCGACTGCGCGGCCGCGTACAGCCGCCACCTTGGCAAGCCGGTCGCCTACATGGGTGACGACCTCGACGCGTGGGAGCAGCAGGCGATCACGATGCTGCCCGGCTGGATGGCGTTCGACTTCAAGATCATGTACCGCTTCTTCCAGGAGCACGGCTTGCGCGCCACGGCGGCCGATCTCGACAAGATGCAGAAAGTGGTCGGCCACGCGCCGCGCGCCTTCGACGCGTTCGTCGCGGAAGCAGTGGGGAGTTGGAGATGATCAGCGCTCGCGCTATCGCCCGAGCAGGCGATCGGCGCGATCCAGATCGTGAGCGGCGACGGCAATCACAGCCGCGGTCTTTTGCGCCTTCGAGTACGCGGTCGCGTAGGCGTAGCGGATCCCGATCCCCGCCTGGTGGAGCTTTTCGGTGGCCTTGGCGAGCGCGCCGGGCCGGTTCTTGATCTCGACGAACAGCACGTCCTCGGTGGTGAACGAGTAGCCCGCCTTCGTCAGCGCGTGACTGGCCTGCTCCCGGTTGACCACCAGCAGACCGATAACGCCGGCGCCTTTGTCGGCCTCGGGCGCCGACAGGGCCAGCAGATTCACGCCGCCATGGGCCAGATCCCGGCAGAGCCGCGCCAGGGTTCCGGTCCTGTTCTCCAGCTTGAGGTTGAGCTGCGTCGCTTTGGGCATGGGCGAAGCCTCTCGGCGGGCGAGGGCAGGAGTATAGCGCGAAGACCGGCGGGCCCGAAGAAACTGTGAGCTACTCGCGACGACCGTAGTGTCCGGCTTCCCTGGCCCGAGCCCAGTCGAGGGCAGCCGGACCTGACAGAGTCCGCCTAAAGGCGGACACTACGGCGATCTCTTCACAGATCTCCAGGTCCGCCGATCATTCATGTCTCAGGGCCAGCATCGGATCGACGCGCGACGCGCGGCGGGCAGGGACGACCCCGGCCGCGAGCGTGACGAGCGCGAGACCCGTGACCGCTCCCGTCACGGTCAGCGGATCGCCGGGCGTGAGACCGAAGAGCTGCGATGCGGCCATCCGCGCCAGCGCGTAGGCCGCGGGCACGCCGACGACCAGGCCGATGACCAGGCCGACGAGCGCGAGCCACGCGACCTCTCGAAGCACCAGCCCCAGCACCGTCCCGCGCGCGGCGCCGAGCGCCATCCGGATCCCGATCTCGCGCGTGCGGCGGGTGACGGTGTACGACATGACCCGTAGAGTCCCACCGCGGCGAGCAGCGTCGCCAGCAGCCCGAACGCCGCGGACAAGCCGGCGACCATGCGCTCCGCGACCGAATCCCGAAACCCGAACCCCGTGCGGGCCAAGCACGCATGCCCTGAGCCTGCCGAAGAGCTCGGCCCCTACTTCGGGATCAGCACCGTGTCGATGACGTGAATGATGCCGTTGCTCACCGTGATGTCCGCCTTGATCACGATCGCGCCGCCGACCTTGAGCGTTCCCTTCCCTGCTTCGATGGAAAGACGGCCCCCGTCGGCAACGGACAAGTCCTTCAGCATGGCGAGATCCTTCGAGTTGGCGTTGCCGGCGAAGACGTGATGCAAGAGCACCTTCGCCAGCTTCGCCTTGTTCTTCAGCAGCGCGTCGAGATCCGCCTTCGGGATTTTCGCGAACGCCTCGTCTGTTGGCGCGAACACGGTGTACGGACCCGGGCCTTTCAACTGCTGCACGAGGTCGGCGGCCTGTACAGCCGCGACGAGGGACTTGAACGTCCCCGCGGCGATGGCGGTGTCGACGACGTCCTTCTGCTGGGCCGGGGCGACGGTCGGCGCGCCCAGAACGACGACAAGTGCGATGCCGGCGACGACGATGAGTGCGTGACGAACCCGCTGTGTCATGGCCACCCCTCCTGTCCGTTACCACGCGCCGGAACCCAACATCGGGGGCCCCGCCGCCCCGGCAAGCGGCATGTTGTGATACACCCGCCTGCCGCGGCGTGGCAATGACGGCGATCATAGGGACGACGGCCCGCGTTTGACTTTGGGCCTTGGCGTCACTATGCTCAGGCCCTCCGCTGCCGAGAACCCGTCACACCGGGAGGCGCCTGTGGTGGTTGGCTCGTCCGTGGGCCCGTACCGGATCCTCGAGCAGATCGGCGCCGGCGGCATGGGCGCCGTCTACCGAGCGCACGACACCAAACTCCAGCGCACGGTCGCGATCAAGGCCCTGACGGCGCCGCCAGATGAAGCGGCCCGCGAGCGCGTGATCGAGGAAGCGCGCGCCGCGTCCGCCCTCAATCACCCACACATCTGCACGATTCACGAAGTCCACGAGGCGGGCGACCAGGCCTTCATCGTCATGGAGTATATCGAAGGACGGCCGCTCAGCGACGAGATCCCGCCGGGCGGGCTCCCGCTCGACACCGTCATCCGCTTCGGCACGCAGATCGCCGACGCCCTCGCCCACGCGCACGAGCGCGGCATCGTTCATCGTGATCTGAAAAGCGCCAACGTGCTGATCACGCCCGACGGCCGCGCGAAGGTGCTCGACTTCGGGCTGGCGACGCGAGCGGTCGATCAGAAGCTGCAGGACGTGACGCGATCGCAGACCGCCATGCGCGAGGCCGGATCGCTCGCGGGGACGCTCCCGTACATGGCGCCCGAGGTGCTGCGCGGCGGCGCGGCCGACGCGCGCACGGACGTCTGGGCGCTCGGCGTGCTGCTTCACGAGATGGCGACCGGCGCGCGGCCGTTCACGGGTCAGACCTGTTTCGAGCTGACGGCCGCGATTCTGGAGAAGCCGCCCGCGTCGCTGCCCCCGCACCTGCCGCCGGGCTTTCGCGCGATCGTGGCACGCGCGCTCGCGAAGGAACCGTGGCAGCGCTACCCGCGCGCGAGCGACGTGCGCGCCGTGCTCGAGACCGTGCGGCCGGAGGAGACCGCGGACACGACGGCGAGACCACGGCCGACGGGCGCGGGATCGGGGCGCTGGAACGTGGCCGTCGCCGCGTCGGTCCTCGTGCTCGTCGCGGTCGGCATCGCTCTGGGCCTGGCCGTCTGGCCGCGCGAGACCGTCGCGCCCGTCCGCACGGGCCCGATTCGATCGGTCGCCGTGCTCCCGCTCGACAACTTCTCGAAGGACGCCGGCCAGGACTACTTCGTCGACGGGATGACCGAGGCGCTCATCGCCGACCTGTCGAAGATCAGCGCGCTACGCGTCATCTCGCGCACGTCGGTGATGCGGTA
>CAYHSN010000265.1:0-5264 GCA_964359235.1 uncultured Vicinamibacterales bacterium
CCCATCCCGTTCTTCACCTGGTACTCGTGCACCGCGCGCGCGACGTCCTGGCAGCGCACGCCCGCCTTCGACTCGCGCGCCTGAATCATGCACGACTCGGTGTGCACCTCCCACACCTTCTCGCGGTGCGCGTCCCAGGGCGCGATCTGATACGACCGGTACTGCTCGCCGTTGTAGCCGCCCACGAGCGGAATGCACACGACCTGCAGCGCGTCGCCCTTCTTCACCCGGTTGTGATGGAACTGGTTCGGGTGCGGATACGCGGTCCCGACGCCCGTCCGGACCATGACCTCGGCGCCGCAGCCGACGGCGGTGTGAGGCCGGCCGTCACGCCTGATGTCCTTCATCATCTCGTCCACCACGTAGCGCTGGGTCGCGCACTGGATCTCCCAGTCGGTGCAGTCGGTGCCGTGCTCGACGAGGTAGTCGCGCGCGAAGGCGTGGCCCAGCGCGCCGTAGTTCATCGCGCGTTGCGTCAACGCGATCTCCTCCGCCGTCTTCACCATCCTCATCCCCATGCACTCGTCGTCCAGTTCGAGGAATCGCGCGCCGGGGAGTGCTTGCTGGTAGGACGCGAGGCCCTTGACCGTCAGCGGCCGATCGACCCCGAAGGTTGCCTTTCCGAATCCGCGCGACGCCATCCCCTGCAGCATCCACCGCGTCAGATCGACCGGCGGGCCGATCGTCACGTCGTCACGATTCGGGAAACCACCCTCCGCGTGCTTGAAGTCGAAGTAGTACTCGAATCCGTCGTTCCACCACGTGTCGATCAGATCGCGGTCGAGGCCGGGGTAGTAGAACCAGACCTTAAGCTCTTTGACGGCGATGAACGCTCCGGCCGGACGCTCCGTCGTGGTGGCGAAGAGGCCCGTGAAGTACTGGACGTTGCGCGGGTCGGACAGCCAGATGACGTCGGCGCCCTTCGCGCCTGCGCGTTCCTGCAACAGCTTCGCTCGTCCCTTGTGCCAGTCGAGCGGCAGCCGGTCGAGCGTCGAGGGCTGTGGATGATCCGGGTTCTTCACGAGCAGCGCGCGCGAATCGCCACGCGCTGTGGTGGCGCTGGCCGGCGGCGAGCCAGCTTGCGGCGACGGGCGCCGGCACGCGACGGCGAAACCGGCCAGGCCGGCGGTCACGGTGTGAACGAACTGGCGGCGGCTGTTCATGTCGTCCTCCTTTGCGCGGGTTTGCTCATCGGTCGTCGTGACATGCGGCGTCGGAGCTTGAAAAGAAGATACGATCGTGCGGCCGATTCTAGCACCCTGCACCTTTGCACCCTGGCTCCCCCTCACCCCGTTACCTCGGCCTGGTCGTAGCGCCCAAGGCCATGGGCCCGGCAGGAATGGTATGATGTATGCCATGAGAACTACCATTGATTCTGCCGGGCGCCTGGTCATCCCGAGCCCGGTCCGTCGCGAGGCGGGCCTGAAGCCCGGGATGCCCCTCGACGTCCGGTGCCGGGACGGCGTCGTCGAGATCGAGCCCGAGCCGATTGCCGTGAGACTCGTGCGACAGGGACGCCTGCTGGTGGCCGTGCCGGCAGGCAGGGCGCCCACGCTCCCTGAGACCGTTGTGGAGCGCACCCGCCGATCGCTGCGTGAGGAACGCGGGGGACGGGGATGACCGTCCCGATGGCGCGAGCCCCGCGGTTCCTGCCCGATACAAGCTGCATCATCGCGGCCGTGTGCGCGTGGCACGAGCAGCACGAGGAGGCCGCTCGCGAGATCGAGCGTCGGTTGGCTGCCGGCGAAAGGCTCGTCGTGGCGGCCCCGGCTCTCGTCGAGAGCTACGCGGTCCTCACGCGGCTCCCTGCACCGCACCGCGTGGCGGCTGTCGACGCGCGAGATCTGCTGGAGGCCAACTTCCTGAAAAGGAGTCTGCTGGTCGCCCTGAGCGCCAGCGAGTACCGCTCACTCATTCGGCGGGCTCCGGAGAACACCGTGACGGGCGGTCAGACCTACGACGCCATCATCGCGGCCTGCGGGCGGAAGGCGAGGGTGACCGCGCTCCTGACCTTGAACGCCCGGCACTTCCCGCTGGCGCTTGTCGGGAACCTCCGCGTGGTCGTGCCTGGCGAGCGACTCAACTGACGTCGGATGGCGGGCCCTCAGGCCGGAGTCCGGAGGGCTGACGTCGCCGCCCATACGATCCCCCAATCAGAACGACAGCATGTGGGTGTATTTGACGATCAACCCGCGGCCGGCCGGCGCGTCTCGGTCGGTGAACTGCTGCTCGTTGTAAACGATGAAGAGATCGCTGAGCGGGTGGTGGATCAGGTTGAAGCGGACGTTGGCGCTGAATTGGTTGAGGTCGGCGTTGTACTGGATGAGCGAGTCGAGGAACATCCGCGTGTTGAACGAGTAGTTCGTGCGCAGCGTGACCAGCGTCGAGGCGAAGCCGGCGGGCGGCACGCGCAAGTCGATGTCGTTGTGCTGCACGCCCAGATCGAGGAGCAGGCGATACGACGGCCGCACGGCCACGGCGACGCGCGCGCTCTTCTGCGAGCCGCTCCAGAAGCCGCCGTTCGTCACTCGCGCCGATCCCGACACGGCGCGGCTGCGGTCACCCTCGTAGACGAGCGCATACTCGTTCCACCGGTAGCTGCCGGCTGGAATCACCACGCCGGGGCGAATCTGGAACGGCTTGTCGATGCGCTCGTACTGGGGGTTGACGGCGAACTCGATGAAGCCGCCGCGCTCGAAGGTGAAGGCCGGCCCGATGTGGTCGTTTCTCGTGACCATCACGTTCGACTGGTCGGTGTAGTAGCTGAAGCGCGCGTGCGGATGCACCTCGCGGATGCCACGGCGCCGCCACCAGGCGGGCCGCGGCCGGATGCCCATGTCGGCGAAGTGCTTGCGGATTCCCGTGCGCCGGACGAAGCCGAGATCGTCCTGGAAGTTGTCGCCGATGGAGAGCAGCGAGTACTGCAGGTGCAGGAAGTTGTCCTCCCAGCCGACGGATCCCTTGCCCGCCCACTCGCCGCCTTGCTTGTGCGGCGTGTCCGAACGCGTCAGAAACGAGTTCACGCTCAGCCAGCGGTAGAACCGGAAGTTCGCGTCCACGCCGGCGACGCGGTTGAAGTCCGACGAGTCGCCTGCCGGCTGCCGTGACAGGAAGATCGCGCCGATGTCCGAGTTCTTCAGAATGTCCCGCCGCGCGCGCAGCACCGTGTAGTTGCTGCCGGGCTGACCCGCGTGGGCCTGCGTCTGGATGGTCATCGCGCCGACGCCGACGTCGCCAGCGAGGCCGGTCAACCGCGCACCGCCGTAGAGGGGGATCTGCTCACCCTGCCCGGTCAGGCCGATCCGCCGGCTGAAGAACAGCAGCAGCTCCTCTTCCGGCGGCCGGAAGCGCGCGGTGTTGCGCTGGTTGCGCGCGATGTCGCCGAAGTAGAAGATGCCGGCGTTCTCGAGGAAGAACTCGCGCTTCTCGGGATAGAACAGGCTGAACCGCGTCAGGTTCACCTGCTGCTCGTCGGCCTCCGCCTGCGCGAAGTCGGGCTGGACGGTGACGTCGAGCGTCAGGGCCGGCGTCACGCCGTACTTGAGGTCGAGGCCGATCTCGCCATCGCCGGCGAAGCGCGAGGCGCCGGTGCCACGCGTGGCGCCGGTGAGGACGTACGGCTTGAGCCGCAGGTTGCGCCCCTGAGCGAGGTCGGACAGTCCGTTCAGGTTGCCATCGAGCGACGCACGGTAGATGGAGTACGCGCGAGGCACGGGCGCCCAGTAGTCCATCTCGTTCTTGCCTCGAAGCTGTCCTGCTCGCCCGGCGCGAAGTCCTTACGGATGTCGTTGACGATGAGCCGCGACGGATCGCCATCGGCGCAGAAGACGCCGATGTAGAGCGCGTCCTTGTCGAAGGCCACCCTCACCTCGGTGCGCTCGGTCGCGGGCTCGCCTTCGCGCGGCTCGGCCTGCACGAAGCCGTCGGCGACCGTTGCCTCGCGCCAGACGCGCTCGTCCAGCCGCCCGTCGAGCGTGATGGGCGCGTCGAGCGGCACGGCCGCGAGGTGGCGCCGGCCGTCCGGCGAGGAGAGGTCGCGCGGCTGGGCGACGGCCGATCCTGAAACGAACGCGAGCGAAGCCAGTGAGAGGATGAGCTGGAAGATGCGGCGCGTCGTCATGCGATCGTCTGGGCGTCCAAACGAGGCGGGAGTATAGCCTACTCAGTGCGCCGCGCGCAGCCGGCAGTACACGAACTCATGATCTTTCCCCGCCGGTATGGCGCGACGTTCACCGCGCGCCCCAGTAGCGCGGCGGCGCGGCGGGCGTTGACGGTGGCGCAGGCGGCGGCAGTCGGTTCAGGAACCGATCGTACAGCCAGTCCGACAAGGCCGAGCGAAGCGCGGCGGCGTTCGGCTGCGCGTTGATGACGGCCTGCCGGGCGTCGCTGCGTCCGGCGAGACTGGCCAGGCTGATGAGGCGCAGGCTCAGGCGGTAGCCTTCCTCAAAGTCGCCCGCGCGCACCTGCACCGTCCGCGCGTCGGCCGTGACCTCCGCGCCCGGCACGAGCGTGGCCACGCGCGCCTGCCCTTCGTCCTGGAACGTGAGCGCGAACCGGTACGGGCCTGACCACTCGGGCAGCTTCGCCTCCACCAGCTTCTCGAGCGCCTCGCGCGCGGCGGCTTCGATACGCCTGGAAGCCTCTTCGCGCGGCAGCGCTTCTGCCCTCGAGCGGTCCGCGGCGTGCTTCACAGACGCGTAGCGCACCCACGGCATGGCGCGGCCGACTTCCTTCTCGAGCTGATCGTCGCCGCTCACCATGATGAGCGGGATCTTCAGTCGCGACGCGCCGGCGGCCAGGATCATCGACTCGTTGAACGGCACGCCGTTCACGCGGTAGTCCACGTCCTCGAAGGTGTAGGTGTGCGAGAGGAACCCGACGCGGTTGCCGGCGCCGGCGTGCATCGCCACCGCGACGATCGCGTCGAACGAGTGATCGTAGCTGTCCATGTAAATGTCGAACGGCGTGTCGCGGTAGTGCATCTTCGCCGGCGCCAGCAACTGGTCCTCGATGACGTCCGGTCCGGTCGTGTTGCCCGACCCGTGCCCGTCCACGACCACGATCTCGGTGGCGCCGGCCGCCTTAAGGCCGGCAATGGCGGCATTGACGTCGGCGGTCAGCGATTTCCGCCCTTCGGCGTACTCCGCTGGGTGCGCGACGGTGGTGTGCTTGTAGTCGGTCGCGCCCGACACGCCTTCCATGTCGTAGAGCACCATGACCTTGAGCGGGCGGGGCTGGGACCTCGCGACGGCGCCCAAGAGCGC
>CAYHSN010000266.1:0-1975 GCA_964359235.1 uncultured Vicinamibacterales bacterium
GAAGGCGCCTCTGTGCTGCGCACCAACCTCGAGGGCCAGACGCCCGAGGCGCTGTGGACGAAGTACATCCAATTGACGGAACATGAGCCGATTGTCGAGGATTTCTCGACCTTTCGCCGTTTCCGTGACGAACTTGGGCTAGACTGCGGCGCATGAGAAGAGCCATGCGACCTAGCGTCTGGTATCTCGTCGCGGGCGTGCTGGCGCTCGGCGCGGCCCTCGACCCACACATCGATCATCGTCAATCGCCAATCGTCAATCGCCAATCCCAAACCCGCGCGTTCCCCCGCGCCATTCTCATCATCGGCGGCACCCTCATCGACGGGTCGGGCGCGCCGCCGCGCCGCAACGACGGCCTTCTCATCCAGAACGGCCGCCTGCGCAGCGTCGGCGCGAAGGCCATCGACCGCGCCCCGAGCGACGCGCGCCGCATCGATGCCACCGGCAAGTGGATCCTGCCGGGCCTCATTGACGGCCACGTCCATTTCTTCCAGACCGGCGGCCTCGACGCGCGGCCCGACGTCGTGCCGAACCCCGAGGGCCGTCCGTACGCGGCCGTGGTGGGCGAGATCCGGCGCGCGCCGCAGGTGTACCTGCGCGCGTACGTCTGCTCGGGCATCACGGCGGTCGTCGATCCGGGCGGCGCGATGTGGGAGTTCGAGCTGCGCGCCAGCCGGGAAGAGGATCCGCTCGCGCCCCGCATCGCGTACAGCGGACCGCTGCTCGCGACCTACGATCCCCCCGCGCTCGAGCTGGAAGACGACGACCCGATCTGGCTGATGAAAGACGCCGGGCAGACACGCGGCCTGGTGTCGAAGATCGCGGCCGAAAAGCCCGACATGGTCAAGATCTGGTTCGTGCACCGGAGCGGTGACGACCTCGCGGCGCAGTCGGCGCTCGTGCGCACGGCCATCGACGCCATCCACAAGGCCGGGCTGCGCGCCGCCGTGCACGCGACGTCGCTGGACACGGCGCGTCTCGCGGTGGACGCGGGCGCCGACATCCTGGTGCACAGCGTCGTGGATCGCGAAGTGGACGAGGCGTTCGTCAGGAAAGTGGTCGACCGGAAGGTCATCTACATTCCCACGCTCATTGTCGGACGCTCGTACCGTGAGGTGCGGATGCGCGAGGTCGTGTTCGAGGAGTTCGAGCGCGACTGCGCGCCGCCCCGCACGATCGCGTCGTTCGACGTCCTCAAGGATCTGCCCGAGTCGATGCTGCCGCGCCCGTCACAGCCGCCGCCCGATCAGACGCCGGTGCAGCAGAAGAACCTGAAGCGCCTGATCGATGCCGGCGCGATCGTCGCGGCCGGTACCGACGCCGGCAACACGCGCACGCTGCACGGTCCGTCGCTGCACCGCGAGTTCGTCCTGATGGCGGAGGCCGGCCTGACGCCGATGCAGATTCTGGTGTCGGCGACGTTGAACGGCGCGAAGCTGATGGGCCGCGAGCGGGAGCTGGGACAGATCAAGGAAGGCATGCTGGCCGACCTGCTCATCCTGGACGCGGACCCGCTGGCCGACATCCACAACACGCGGCAGATCTTCCGCGTGATTCGGGGCGGCGCGGTCTACGAGAAGTAGGCCGACCCTTCATGTCGAAGTCTCCTCGTTGAAGCAGGGGTAGCACCGATCGCCGACGCCGCTGACCGTGATCGTTTCGTCGGACCGGATTACCCGTCCGCATCGACCGCATGCGTTGCTCATGTTCGCCTCCAGCCTCGATGCCGGCGGGCGACTTCACGCGCTCTACTACGCCCTGGGGGATGACGATGTCTAGGTGATCGCCATCGATTCTGCGACGAAGAAAGCGATCGGTTACCAGGCTCCAGGGGCCTAGCCTCGACCGACGGCACGCAGCTTGGCGGCCTCACACAGCGACTCACGTCTTGCTGCCGCGAGGCCGCCCGTTGCCCTTCGTCGTAGCGCCGGACTTCAGTCCGGCCTTGTGCTCTGCGGATCAGTCTATCCCCGCC
>CAYHSN010000266.1:2075-5252 GCA_964359235.1 uncultured Vicinamibacterales bacterium
CCGCTACCGCGGCGTACGAAGGTACTTCAGCAGGTCGCTGTCGGTTCCCACGACGAAGAACGTCCGGGCGTCGATGATCCGCTCGTACGTCTCGAGCGACTTCACAAACGCGTAGAAGTCCGAATCGCGGCTGTACGCCTCCGCGTAGATCGCGGTCGCCTCGGCGTCGGCCTTGCCGCGCAGCTCCTGTGCCAACCGGTAGGCCTCCGACTGAAGGCGCTGGAGGTCACGCTGCCGCTCGCCCTGGATCCGCGCCGCCTCACCCTGTCCCTCTGACCTGAAGAGCTCCGCGATCCGCTGGCGCTCGGCGATCATGCGCGCGAACACGTCCTTCTGGACCTCATCGACGTAGTTGATGCGCTTCAGCCGGATGTCCAGGAGCTCGATGCCGAGATCGCTCGTCCGGGCCTGCGCCGCCTTCAGGATCTCGCTGGTGATCGAGGGTCGGCCCTTTGCAATCTGTTCGAGCACGATCCGCTCCTCCTGGGACTCTATCCTCACCTCGTCGGGAGCCCGATTGCTGCTGCGCACCAGCTCGATCAGGTCGTAGCTGGCGACGGCGTTGCGCGTCTCGCCGTCCAGGATGTCGTCGAGGCGCGAGTGCGCGCCGCGCTCGTCGCGCAACCGCTGGAAGAACTTCAGCGGATCGACGACCCGCCACCGGGCATAGGTGTCCACCCAGATGAACCGTTTGTCCTTGGTCGGCATCTGGTTGGGGCTGCCATCCCACTCGAGGAAGCGCTTCTCGAAGAAGTTCGCCCGCTGGATGAACGGCACCTTGAAGTGCAGCCCCGGCTCGGCGATCGGACTTCCGACCGGCTCACCGAACTGCGTGATGATGACCTGCTCGACCTCGCCAACCTGGTAGGCGGAAGCCGACACCAGCGCCAGCAGGAACAGCAGAATCCCGACCTTCACGATCAGGGTAGGCTGTCTCATCGCTCACCTCCCGTCTTCGGCGCGGTTTCGCCGAGCAGCCCCTTGAGCCCCTCGATCGGCAGCAGCGGGATGACGCTGCCCGACCCTTTGTCCATGAACACCTTGGCGCCCATCTGCGGGAGGACCCGCTGCATCGTCTCGAGATGGAGACGGCGACGTGTGACCTCCGGCGCACGCCGGTACGCCTCGTAGATCGCTTTGAACCGGGTGGCGTCACCCTTTGCGCCGTTGACGCGCTCGAGCGCGTACCCCTCGGCCTGGAGAACCGCCTGGGACGCTTCGCCCTTCGCGCGCGGAATCACCTTGTTGTACTCGGCGCGAGCCTCGTTGATCAGCCGGTCGCGCTGCTGCTGTGCCTGGTTCACCTCGTCCCAGGACGGCTTGACCGGATCGGGCGGAGTCACGTCCTGCAGCACGATCTGGTCGATGACGATGCCCATCTCGTACTGGTTGACCATCTCCTGCAGGAGCCGTTCCGACGTCGTCGCGATCTCCTGCCGCCCCACGGTGAGGACCTCGGTAACCGTGCGGTCGCCCACGACCTCGCGCATGACCGCTTCGTTCATGCTCCGGAAGGTCTCCGTGAGGCCGCGGACCTTGAAGAGGTACTTGTACGGATCGGTCACCCGGTACTGGACGATCCACTCCACCACGGCCACGTTGAGGTCGCCGGTGAGCATCTCCGACTCTTCGGCGAACGAGGCCGCCGAGTAGCGGGACTGGACAGCCGGCTCCGTGGTGCGGAAACCGAACTCCTCCTTGAGCTGCCGCTGGACCGGCACCCTCCGGCCCTCTTCGATGAGCGGCAGCTTGACGCGGAGACCCGGCTCGGTCGTGCGCACGTAGCGTCCGAAGCGCAACACCATGCCCACCTCCTCGACCTGCACCTGGTAGGCCACGCTCGACAGCGCGACGATCGCCACGAGGATGAGGACGGCGAGCCTGAGCAGCCGCGGCGTGGCCCAGTCGGGCTTCCGCATGCGGCCGAAGTCCACGATGTCGGGACGCCAACTGTGTGGCGGCCGTGTCGGTCGTTTGTCGTCCATGTCCATGGTTGCTCCCTTCGTTCAGAGTACGGTATCAGAGAGTGGCCTCGCACGTGGAGTCAATCCGGGAGGAATACGCGGGGCGATCCGCAAGCGCCGCCGTGGCCGTCTTCCACGAATATGCGGACTATGCGGCGTGGCGCCTCGCGCCCCGGCGGCCGGCCTTTGAGGCGTTCGTCGCAGAGGTGATCGCCACTTGGCGGGCTGCAGGTGGTGAGCCGGACGTCGCGCTCGCGCTGCCGCGGCTTCTTCGCCAGGCCGGCTTTCGCCTGCGCTCGGCGACGCCGCTCGTGCTGGAACTGATCGCCGAGCGGGCGTGAAGCCGGGCTGACCCCGCCGGCTGCTCTCACGGTCGCCTCCGTCTGAAATCGCTCTCCCAGCGATGGGGTCCGGCTCGTTGACGGTTACGGCGAGTATTTCCCACATCCGCGTATTCCTCGGACAAGTGCCGTCTATGACGGCCCCGCAACGTCGCGTGCGTCTGGCTCCGAGCCGTGGTATGCTTTCTGTTGCTACCATTTGGAGTAACCCATGCCGCTTCGGAAGACCGCAATAGCCGTTCCGGATGACCTGCTCGCCGCCGTCGATCGCGCGGCCCGTCAGCGTCACGAGTCCCGAAATCGATTCGTGACACGGGTGCTTCAGCATGCGGTTCGCGCCAGGCGAGATGCCGAGATGACGCAGCGACTGAACGAGCTCTTTGCAGCGCCAGAGTTCGCGGAGCAACAGAGTCACGAGGCGTCCGAACTCGATGCTACTGGAACCCCGTGGACGGACGAACGGTGGTGATTCGCCAGGGAGAGGTCTACTGGCTCCATTTTGGAGCGGCAGAAGGCTCGGCACCGGCGTGGCGCCGGCCGGCTCTGGTCGTCCAGCACGATCGGTTCAATCGAAGCGCCATCTCGACCACCGTCGTTGCGGCCATCACTTCGAACCCTCGGCTTGGAGCCATGCCGGGGAACGTTCGTCTTCGGCGCGGTGAAGCGGGACTCCCGCACGCGAGCATCGTGAACGTTTCGCAGGTCCGGACCATCGATCG
The DNA here is from genome assembly GCA_964359235.1 of uncultured Vicinamibacterales bacterium. Taxonomy (GTDB): domain Bacteria; phylum Acidobacteriota; class Vicinamibacteria; order Vicinamibacterales; family JAHECP01; genus CAYHSN01. The sequence goes on from CAYHSN010000266.1 coordinate 5,100, forward strand.
GACGCGACTCGGCGATCGCGTTGGTGTTCTGGGGGCCTCCAGGATGCGTGATGTCCTCAAAGGACTGGCGCTGCTGTTCGGTACCGACGAGGTTGCCGACCCGAATACAGAATCACCAACACGATGAGCCCAGTCCATCAATCGCACCATCCC
>CAYHSN010000267.1:0-1282 GCA_964359235.1 uncultured Vicinamibacterales bacterium
GACCTCCGGTCGCGCCGGTTCGATCACGAGCCGCATGCGCACCTCACGAGTCCTTGTCCTGCGGAGCGTCCGCGAGCGCGGTCACATCGATCCAGTACGGAATCGACGTGAGCATGATAGGGCCATGAGACTTTACCACAGTGGCGCCGCGTTGCTGCTGGCACTGGCAACGGTTCCGGTCGCCGCTCAGGGGATCTCTGGCACCATCCGCGGCGTTGTCGTGGACGCCAGAACCGGCGTGCCGCTGGAGGATGTGCGCGTCCAGGTGCGAGTGGTCTACGATCTCTCCGATCGCCAGCACCCTCAGGCCTCGGTCGTCGCCGGCCGCTCGCACTACGTCGATCCCGAGCAGGACAGCCCCAATTCGGTCGAGGACGGGTTCCATCGTGCCGGCCTGGTGACGCTCGCGTGGCACCTGCGGGCGCTGTTTCCGATCGTGCCGTCGGCGGGTTTGCTGATCGAGTTCTGACGGCGCGACTGAAGTCGCGCGCTACGACGACACTTGTTCGTTGATGGTCGTAGCGCCGGACTTCAGTCCGGCCATCGTCAGATCAACATCGTGACATCACAGATGTCCGAACCAGAGAATGGATACTCTGCGACGGTGCGGGCGAGACCCGCCCTCACTGGATTACTGACGACATACCTGACGATGTCGGGGGTCGACTCCTCATGCCGCAGAACCCGGTCATGGAAGCCCGGTTGCCAGAGCCGACGGGTTCTGAGACGAGCGTACGCCACGGCCGTCCGCTGTCTGACGAGCTTGACGAGTCGTCGCAGATCCGAGCGCTCGCTCAGACCCTCAGCCACAAGGTGGGCATGATCCGGCATGAGACAGTACGCAAGAAGCGCAAACGCCTCTTCTCTCGCAGTACGTCGAATCTCCGACACGATCACCTCGACGACCTCTGGCGACGTGAAGGCGCGATGACGCTGGCAGGTGCAGAACGTCAGCGAATAGCGATAGTGCCCGACGTAGTCGAATGTCGATAGACGAGGCGGCCTTCTGGGAAACATGCAGGCCGTGTGTGCAAGTCGTACGCCACGCTCACGCGTATGGCGCGACTGAAGTCGCGCGCTACGACGTGCCGCTGTCGCGCTGACGACGACGGCCGGGTGTCACGCTCGCCGCGCGACTGAAGTCGCGCGCTACGACGAACGGCTCTGTGTGATCGGCGTAGCGCCGGACTTCGGTCCGGCCATTGATCGACGTAGCGCCGGACTTCAGTCCGGCCATTGATCGACGTAGCGCCGGACTTCAGTCCGGCCATTGATCGACGTA
>CAYHSN010000267.1:1382-5249 GCA_964359235.1 uncultured Vicinamibacterales bacterium
CGTAGCGCCGGACTTCAGTCCGGCCGCTCGTCAGAACCTGAGCAGGTGGGCCATCTTGACGACGAACGCGCGGTTCTGGAGCGCGGGGAACCGGCGCGCCGTAGTGTCGCGGCCTTCGCTGTAGACGAGGAAGAGGTCGCTGCCGGGCACGTACTCCCAGCGATAGCGGATGTTGGTCGCGACGTGATCGCCGCTCGAGCTGTACTGCAGCAGCGCGCCCACGAACATGCGCGGCGACAGGGTGAGCGTCGCGCGCGCGCTCGCGAGCGTCGTGATGAACCGGCCGTACGGCAGATCGACCCAGTTCCGGCTCAGGCCCGGCTCGAGCGACAAGGCCGGCGTGATCTCGACGCGGCCGCGATAGCCGACTTCGGTCCGCTCGCCGTCGAAGAACTCGCCCCACGACGCATTGAGGTAGCCCGACACCTTCCGCTGCGGCCCCATCCGGTAGAAGGTCCGCAGCTCGCGGAAGTGATAGCCGCCGGACGGAATCGACACCTCGTCGGCGATCTCGAACGGCTCGTCGAGGAACTCGTAGAAGTCCGATCCCTCCAGGTTCCACTCGTCGCCGCTCGCGAACTCCACGCGAACAGTCGCCTGCGCTTCGCGCGTCTCGAGCCGGCCGTCGCCGTCGGTGATGTAATCGACGCTGCCCTCCCAGCCGAACTTCCGGACCGACGGGATCGACGTCGGCCGCGGGCTGAAGCGCGCCTTCGCGAAGCTGCGGATCATGTCGCGGCGGCGCACGAAGCCGACCTCGGGCCTGAAGTTCTCGCCGACGCCGAGCCGCTCCAGCTCGAGCCCGAACCGATCGCCGGCGTACTCGAGGGCCGCGCGGTAGCTCTCGTCATCGCCCGAGAGCCCCGGCGTACGCGTCCGCGCGTAGTAGCTGTTGATCGTCAGGTTCTGAAAGAACGAGAACCCCGCGTCGACGCCGACGGCGTAGTTCTCGGACCCGCCGTCGGTGGCCGGCGCGCGGCGCGTGGCGATGAGGCCGACGGTGCTGCGGCGAAAGATGTCGCGCTTGACCCGCACGACCGAGAAATCGGTCCGCGCGGCCTCGGCCGCCGGCTCGTCGTCGGTCCTCAGTTGCAGCAGGCCGACGCTGAACGGCCCGGCCTTGCCCGTGACGCGACCGCCGGCGGTGACGGGCACGCTGCGTCCCTGGTTCAGCCCGATGCGCCGGCTGAAAAAGAGAATCGGCGTGTCGCTCGGCCCTTCGAACGGGCGGTTGTTGACGCCCCCAAACGAGAAGATGCCCTGTCCTTCGAGGAAGAACTCCCGCTTCTCGGGAAAGAACAGGCTGAAGCGCGTCAGATTCGCGCGCTGCTCGTCGTCTTCGACCTGCGCGAAGTCGGTGTTGTACGTGAAGTCGAACGTGAGGCCGCGCGTGAGGCCGTACTTGACGTCGAAGCCGGCGCCACGGGTGAGGTCGTTGTCGACCGCCGCCGCGACGTCCGTGCGGACGCCGCCCGTCGCGTACGGCTTGACCTCGAGGCTCAGCCCCGGCCGACCCGGCTGAATCCCGACGAGCGTGGCCGCGCGCGACAGCCTCAGGAGCCCGTTCCGGCTGTACGACGCGGGAATGTGCGTGAGGAACGATGTCTCGTTCTTCGAGCGGACGACGCGGCGGAAGTTGATGCCCCAGACCTGCGCGTCGCCCGGACGGTAGCGCAGCGATCGAAACGGTATCGCCATCTCGACGGTCCAGCCGCCCTCGAACTCGGCGACCTTCGAGTGCCACACCGTGTTCCAGTCGCGATTGGTGTCGCGCTCGTCGGTCGTCTGCCCGTCGAACAACCCGCCGATCGCGTTCACGTAGAAGAGAAAGCCGTTCCGGCGGTCGCGGAACGTGTCGAAGATGACGCCGAAGTGATCGTTCTGGAAGAGATTGAAGCTGTCGCGCCGCATTTCGTTCGCCACGCGACGCCCGGGCTGGCTCTCCCAGCAGCGCGCGGCGATGTAGACGTTTTTCTCGTCGAAGAACACCCACGCCTCGGTGTGCTCTGTGGCCGGCTGGCCTTCGTGCGGCTCCTGCTGGATGAAGCCGTCAATCGATTCGACCTGCCCGTAGATCGCCTCGTCCAGACGGCCGTCGACGACCAGGCCCTCGGAGAGGCTCACGGCCCGCACCGTCACGCGGCCCTCCGCGTCGCGCGCGACCGTCTTCGGCGGATCGGGCGGCGGCGGGCCGTCAATCACCGGCATCAGCAGCTCGGCGCTCTGCCCCTGCGCCGACACCACACCCGGCAACATCGACAGGCACAGCGCGACGAGAGTGCCCGAGAGGAACTTCGTCATGGGCTCAACGAGCTGGTATATCCGGGCATAGTTCCATCTTAGACGCCGGCTCACCCGATCGGGATCCCGACTGGCCGACAGGCGGACTCAGCGATTCGCGGTCGGCGCTTCCTTGCGGTGCTTCAGCGTGACGTTGACGGGCACGCCCGTGCGCAGGCTCTGCGTCACGACGCAGAAGTCCTCGAAGAGGCCGCTGCAGCGCTCGAACCGTGCGAGATCGTCCTCGCCCAGCTCGGGCTCGAGCTCGACGTCGATGTGCGAGATCCGCAGGCGGCCCATCTCGTTGCGTCCGACGTGCGCGGCCACCTTCGCGTGCATCCCGCCGACCGACGCGCGCGATTTCTGCAGACAGAGGAGCAGGCTCGCCGCGAGACAGTTGCCCGCGGCCGCCGCGAGCAGGGCGGCCGCGTTCGGTCCCTTGCTCTCGCCGAGCGGCTTCGGCTCGTCGAGGCGCACCTCGGGGCGCTCGGGAAGATCGTCGAAGCTCGCCACGAACTCGAATCCCTGCGCGAGCGACAGGGTCACGTGATGGACGATGTGCTCGGACATTGCTGCAATCGTATCAGGCTTTGGGCGTTGGGCTCTGGGCTCCGGCGAGTGCCCGCATGCCAAAGCCCAAAGCCTACAGCCCAAAGCCCAAGGCCCAAAGCCCAAAGCCTACCTTAGAATCGATACCCCACACTCATCGAGAACAATGCCATTGTTGTGCTGCGGCCACCGCCCATGAGGACGAGCGCGCGCACGTCGGGCCGGAATGATAGATGCTTCGACAGATCGAGCCGCACGCCGCCGCCAATCGTGAGCGCGGGGTCGGTGAACGACCGCATGCCCCAGCGGCCGTCAGGCGGAACCATCATCGTGCCCAGCCGATTGGCGTAGAACTGCGACATGCTCGACGGGTGGACGACCGGACCGGCGAACGGGCCGCGCCAGATCTGGCCGGTGTATCCGCGCATGATCCCGAACCCTGGCATGCCCTGGATCGGCACGAGCTGGGCGCCCGGTCCGAACTGTTGCATCATCGATCCGAACATCCGCGGATTGTTCAGGTCGAACGACGCGTGGTACACGCCGCCGCCGAGCGCGGCGTACGGCACGGCCTTGCGCCCGGCCGGCAGCAGATTCACCAGCAGGCCGCCGTTGAAGTAGAGCGCGTCGGCGCCCGGGCCGCGATTGAGGTACGCGCCGGTTGTCTCAATCGTGAGACGCTCGCTGACATCAAACGTGAACGTCGCGCCGACGGTACCGCCGGTCGTCGACGCGCCCGTCGTCAGGCCGCCCACAAACCCGACAGCCACCGAACCTCCGGGGCCGGACGCGGAAGTTGTTTGAGCGCCCGCGACCGCCACCGCCAGGACCAGAATCCAACACACCAAGACCAGTCTCTTCATCATCATCTTCATCATCATCCTTGTGTTGAGGCAAGCACAGCAGGCCCTACGAAGGTTGATTGATATAGCACGTTCCGTACCATTCCGGCGGCGACCGCCGGGGCGACGCCCAGTCCAAGGTCGGTTTCACAACCTGTAGTCCGGCATCAGGCGCGACTGAAGTCGCGCGCTACGT
>CAYHSN010000268.1:0-5222 GCA_964359235.1 uncultured Vicinamibacterales bacterium
GCTGTTCGTATTCGCCAACTGGATCCGTATAACGCCGGCGTTTCGCGATCGTAGGTACGTAGGGCGCGACTTCAGTCGCGCCTCCTGGCCGAACTGAAGTTCGGCCCTACGACGGCGGCAATCCACGTGAAAGATGCGGAAGTCGACCCGCAAAGTCAAGTAGTGTATTAGATCCTATGCTCCTCGCGGGCGACGTCGGCGGCACCAAGACCTACCTCGGCCTCTTCGCGCCGGGACCCGAGCGGCCCCATCCCTCCCTCGTCCGCGACTTCGCCACGCTGGCGTTCCAGAACCTCGGCGACATGATCGACAGCTTCCTGCGCGGCGCGGGCGAACGCACGGCCGACATCCAGGCGGCCTCGTTCGGCGTGGCGGGACCGGTGACCGATCAGGTCGCGCGCATGACCAACGTGCCCTGGCCGATCGACGGCGCGGAGCTGGCCGAGCGCTTCGACATCGAGCAGACGCACCTCCTGAACGATCTCGAGGCGATGGCGTTCGCCGTGCCGGTGCTCGAGCCGAACGAGCTGGACGTCCTGCAGGAAGGCGTCGCGCAGCCGGAGGGGAACGCCGCGCTCATCGCCGCCGGCACGGGCCTCGGCGAAGCGCTGCTTCACAACGTGGACGGCCGCTTCATCCCGTCGCCTTCCGAAGGCGGGCACGCGGACTTCTGCGCGCGAACGCCGCGCGAGATCGAGTTGCTCAAGGAGCTGACCCGCCAGTACGGCCGCGCGCAGACCGAGCACGTCATCTCGGGGCCGGGCATCGCCAATCTCCATCACTTCACCCACACGCGGCCCTGCGGCGCGGTTGGACAGGCGAAGCGGTCGGATCTGCCCGCGCTCGTGACGGCGAGCGCGCTCGAGCGCCGCTGCCCGCAGTGCGTCGAGGCGCTGGCGCTGTTTGTGGAGGCCTACGGCGCCGAAGCGGGCAACCTCGCCCTGCGGTCGGTCGCCACCGCCGGCGTCTACGTGGGCGGCGGCATCGCGCCGCAGATCCTGCCTGCGTTCAAGACGGGCGTCTTTTTGGACGCCTTCCGCGCGAAGGAACCGCTCGTCGATCTGCTCGCCACCATCCCCGTCTCGGTCATCCTCAACCGACGCTCCGGACTGCTTGGCGCGGCGGTGTACGCCAACCTCCTGCGCCTTCGTCAAGCGCCCGGCTCGGCTTGACGATCGATCCCGCAAAGCGTACGCTACCCGCAGTTTCTTTCCTGTTCGGCCCCACGGTTTCCGGCGGCGGAGGGTTTATGCGCAGCAGATCACTCCTGTTGTCAGTGGTAGTCGTCTTCGTGTGCGCGAGCCTGGCGGCGGCCCAGGGCACGACGTCCCGCCTGGTCGGGGTCGTTCGGGACGCGACGGGCGGCGTCATTCCCGGCGCTACCGTGACGCTGACGAACGAAGGCACGAACACGTCGTTCTTCACGGCCACGACGGCGGCCGGTACCTACGTCTTCGAAGCCGTTCAGGTCGGCGTCTACACGGTGACGGTCGAGCTGCAGGGCTTCAAGAAGTTCGTGGCGACGGGCAACCCCGTGACGATCGGCGAGCCGACGACGGTGAACGTGACGTTGGAGCCGGGCGGCGTCACCGAGACCATCGAGGTCAAGGCGCAGAGCGAGGTCGTGCAGGTGAGCACGTCGGGCAACATCGGCACCAACTTCGAGCAGAAGACGATCGAGAGCCTGCCGATCATCGGCACCCGCGGCAGAAATCCGCTGGACCTCGTGCTCACGCAGCCGGGCGTCGTCTCGGGCGCGAACACCGGCGGCGGCGTGCACGTGCACGGGGCGCGCGATCGGTCGTGGAACTACACGCTCGACGGCATCGACACCAACGAGTCGAGCGCGGGCGGATCGAACTTTTCACCGCTTCGGACCAACCCCGACGCGCTCGCCGAATTCCAGATCCTGACGGGCAATACGACGGCGGAGTTCGGGCGCAACAGCGGCGGCCAGGTCGCGATGATCACACGCTCGGGCACGAACAACTTCGCCGGGACGCTCTTCTACTTCGATCGGCGGCCCGAGTACAACGCGAACGAGTGGGAGAACAACTTCGCCGGGCTGCCGAAGCGGCAGCTCAGCCAGAAGGTGCCGGGCTTCAGCCTCGGCGGGCCGATCCGGCGCAACAGCACATTCTTCTTCATCAACACGCAGTTCCTGCGCGCCAAGCAGACCAACGAGCGCACGCGCACGGTCCTGACCGCCGCCGCGCGGCAGGGCCTGTGGCGTTACGTCACCGCCGGGCGCAACACCCCGGCGGGCGTCGCGGGCGCGTCGGTGGATACGGCGGGCAACGTGCTGCCGGGCGTGAACGTCGGCACCTACGACATCGGCGCGACGGATCCGCAGCGCCGTGGGCTCGACTCGACGATCATGGCCCTGCTGCGCGGCGCGCCGCTGCCCAACGACTTCTCCGTGGGCGACGGGTTGAACACCGCCGGCTTCCGGTGGACGGCGCCTGAAGAGGAAGAGCAGTACGACTTCGTGACCAAGATCGACCACACATTCAATGCCAAGAACTCGGCGTTCGTCCGCTTCTCGAAGGGCCAGCAGAACACGCTCTGCGACCAGGTGAACACCGGCGAGCCGACGTTTCCTGGCGGTCCGTGCCGCGTCAACACCGAGCGGTCGCCGCTCAACTGGGCGGGCAACTGGCGCTGGAACCCGCGGTCGAACATGGTCAACGAGTTCGTCGCGGGCCAGAACAACTTCACGTTCGACTTCGCTATTCCGACCAACGATCCGAAGAAGGTGACGTTCGCCCTGCCGCTCGGACTGTCCAACCCAGAGGACTACAACGTCGGGAACTTGCGGACGATCAACACCTACCAGTTCGTGGACAACCTGAGCGTCGTGACCGGCGCGCACAACCTGAAGTTCGGGATCAACTTCCGCTACCAGAAGCACACCGACATCCGCGGATCGGTCGCCGGCCTGAACGTCTCGCCCAACGCGAACTTCTCGACGGGCGTGAACACAGTCGACCCCGGGTTGTTCGGCCTGCCGACGACCATCAACACGACATTCGATCGGCCGAACCTGCAGGGCGCGATCAACCTGATGCTCGCGCGGATCGGGTCGATCAGCCAGGGCTTCGTGCAGGAGGGCAGCGCCTACGCACCCGGCGGGACGACGTTCAACTTCGACGCGCGGTATCCGGAGCTGGATTTCTACGCGCAGGACAACTGGAAGTTCCGTTCGAACATCACGGTGGACCTCGGCCTGCGATGGGAGCTGAAGGGGACGCCGACCAACCCGGATGACCTCGTCCGCCGTCCGAACCAGAGCACGGCCGTGGGTCAGGCGACGTCGAGCACGCTCGGCTGGGAGCAGGGCGACCTGTACAGCAACGACGTGAACAACATCGGTCCCTCCATCGGCGTCGCGTGGGATCCGGGGAACAACGGCAAGAGCGTCATCCGCGGCAACTACCGGCTGGCGTACGACCGCATCAACACGTTCGTCCTGTCGTCCACGATCTTCCAGAGCATCCCCGGCATCACGACGGGTGTCGTGAACACGGCGTTCGGGCAGACCGGCGGGCGGCTTCGCGACGGACTGCCCGCGCTGCAGCCGACCGTCACGCCCGACAGCTTCCTGCAACCGCCCTCGGTGTCGTCGAACCTGGTCACGGTGGTCGATCCGGAGTTCCAGGCGCCGATGACGCACGGCTGGTCGCTCAGCTACCAGCGCGAGCTGTGGAGCCGCGGCACGTTGGAGGTCGCCTACATCGGCCGCCGCGCCGAGCACCTGTTCGGGGCGTACAACGTGAACCAGGCCGAGATCCGGAAGAACGGCTTCCTCGACGCATTCAAGGTCGTGAAGGCCGGCGGCGAGAGCGACCTCATCAACCGGCTTGGCGCGGTCGACACGCGGCGCCTGACGACGGAGACCGGCTCGCAGATGGTGCGCCGGCTCTATGCGAACGAGCTCGCGCTGAACTCGGTGGCCGCGCTGGCCAGCTCGCTCGGCACGCGGATTCAGAGCGGCCGGACGCTGGCAGAGCTGTCGGGCCTGGGGCCGTACTTCTTCTTCCCGTACCCGCAGTTCCTGGGCGGCGTGCGCGTGATCGACTCGAACGACTACTCGCGATACCACGCGCTCGAGGTCAAGCTGAGCCGGCGGTTCGCTGACGGCTATTCGTATCTGTTCGGCTACACCTGGTCGCGCTCGAGGGACACGCGGTCGTACGACCCGGCGTTCACCGTCGTGAGCACGGGCAACGCGCAGTCGGCGAGCAGCACGCCGTTCGACATCTTCAACCGCGACCTGAACTACGCGTTGTCCGATTTCGACCGGACGCACGTCTTCCAGGCGCAGTGGATCTACGAGCTGCCGTTCGGCCACCGCCGCCGCTTTGCGAGCGACGTGAACGGCGTCGTCAATGGCCTGATTGGCGGCTGGCAGATCGCGGGCCAGATGGTCGTGCAGACCGGCCGGCCGTTTACCGTCTACTCCGGCTCGAACACGCTCAGCAACGTGGTTCAAACGCCGGCCAACTGCTCCTCGTGCACCGGGCGCGAAGGCACGGTCTACGAAGAGGTGGACAGCATCATCTGGTACCTGAACGCCGAGGAGCGCGCGAAGTTCGGCATTCCGGGCGCCGGCGAGTTCAGCGACATCGGCCGTAACGCCTTCCGCGGCGACGGCGGGTACTACGTGAACGTGTCGATCTCGAAGCGGATCGACGTGGCGGGCGGGCAGTATCTGGAGATCCGGGCCGACGGGACCAACGTCACCAACATCCCGATCTTCGGGATCCCGACGGCGGCGGCGGTCGTGACGAGCACGACCTTCGGGCGCATCCGCAACAGCGTCACGAGCACCGCCCGGCAGATTCAGTTGGGGGTGAAGTACTCCTTCTGAGGCTTCGGGCTTCGGGCTTCGGGCGCCGGGTTTCCGGTGGGGGCCGCCTTCAGGCGGCCCTCGTCACGGATTCGGGTCCTCACGATTCGCCCGGCCGGACTAAAGTCCGGCGCTACGAGAGCTCTCGGTTCCTCGTTCCTCGTTCCTCGTTACTGATCTTCTTTCTCTCGCTTTCCGCAAACCCCGCCTCCGCCATCAACTTCTCGATGTCGGCGATCTCGACCGGCACGAAGCCCGACAGGTTCTCGTACCCGATCTCGGTGATGAGGATCGCGTCCTCGAGGCGCACGTAGACGCGGTCCTCGGGGATCGTCAGGGCCGGCTCGATCGTGAAGATCATGCCGGGCTTGAG
>CAYHSN010000269.1:0-1422 GCA_964359235.1 uncultured Vicinamibacterales bacterium
GCCGTTCGGCAGACTGACGCTCGCCGTTCAGGACACAGCCTGCGGCGGTCGCACGAGTTCCACCAACTGTTTCTCGAGCGGCCAGGCGTAGAAGTCCCGTGTGCACCGCCAGCGCGACACGGCCCTCAGCGGCCAGCGCCAGCGTCCCGGAGTCCAGGCCTGTCTCACGTAGAACTTGAACCGCTCGATGCGCCGCCACTCGACGTCGCTCAGCCACGGGCTGCGCCCGCCGACGTAATCGAAATCCGCCCACGCCTCGAGCCCGCGCGGAAACTCGTACCCGCGCGCCTGGGCGAGCGCCGCGATGGCGCTGCCCGGATACGGCCGGTAATAGAACACCGGCGTCTCGAATGCGGGGTGCATCGCACGCAGCCGCTTGATGAGCGCGAGCGTCTCGGCGAGGCAATCCTCGGGCTCGCCCGGAAAACCGACGATGAAGTTGAACATCGCGCCGAGGTCGTGCCGGGCGCACCGCTCGGCGGCGGCCACGACCTGGCCGATCGTCATGTCCTTCTGCATCCAGTCGAGCATGCGTTGCGAGCCCGACTCGACGCCGATCATCACGCGCCGCAGCCCCGACCGGACGGCCTTCTCGACGACAGCCTCGCTCAACCGGCACGCCTGGTCGGCGCGCATCGTCGCGGTCCACGAGATCCGCAGGCCGCGTTCGATGAACTCGTCGCACAGCTCCTCGACGCGGCGTGGGCTCGTGAAGAACGTCTCGTCCTGGAACGCGACTTCTTCGATCCGGTGCCGTCGATCGAGCGCCTGGATCTCGCGCGCGACGCGCGAAGGCGCCAGGCCGACCCAGCCTCGGCCGTAGACGGTCGGGTCGGCGCAGAAGCTGCAGCGGAAACGGCACCCCTGCGACGAGACGTAGTCGAGCTGGCGACGGCCTTTCCGCGCGAAGTACCGCTCCACGTCGATGAGGCCGTAATCGTGCGTCGGGAGCGTGTTCAGGTCGCCGAGCGCGCGCGGAGGATTGACCACGACCTCGCGGCCGCGGCGGTAGGCGATGCCCGCGCAGCCCTCGAGATCGCACCCCCACCCAAGCCGGGCGATCACCTCGCGAAAGGTCTCTTCGCCTTGTCCGATCACGACGGCGTCGATCGACGGCTCGTCGAGGCACTCGTGGGGAAAGAGCGAGGGGTGCCAGCCGCCCCAGATGATCGGCACCTCGGGCCGCGCGGCGCGAACCGCGCGCGAGACGGCCAGCGCGTCGCGGATGGGACGCCCGGTGAGGACGGAGACGCCAAGACACCGCGCGTCCTCGGTTTCCGCGATCGTCCGCGCCACGGGATCGCGCTCGAGGCGCCCGTCGACGATGCAGACGTCGAAGCGGGCGCGATCGAGTGCCGAGCCCACGGCGACGAGCGCCAGGGGCATCGTGTGGAACACCGCGCGGGGGTTGTAGAGGACGAC
>CAYHSN010000269.1:1522-5202 GCA_964359235.1 uncultured Vicinamibacterales bacterium
CTAGAACCTCTAACCTGGAACCTGGAACCTGGAACTGTCTTGCTCCAACCTGTTCAGGCGCGCGCGCAGGAGCGGCAGCGCGGCGGCGTGCCTGAGCGCCGCCGCGCCCTTGCGCAGGTGGCGCCGCCGCCACGACGCGGGATGCCGCGCCGCGTGCGCCAGCTCGTCGAACGCCTTCCGCATGCGGAACTCGGTGTGCACCACCCGGTGCAGGGCGCGGTAGAACTCGGTCGAGTACGGCCCGCGATACATCATGGCGAGGTCGGCCGAGTCGTCCCAGTTCTGCTTCTCGCGAAGCTCGGCGCGCACGCGCTCGTAGAGCTTCGTGCCGGGCAGCGGGTACGAGACTGAAATCCCGATGTCGTCCGGCCTGCAGCGCCGCACCATGTCGAGCGTGCGCTCGATGTCCTCGCGCGTCTCGCCGGGATAGCCGAACTGCAGGAAGAACCCGACCTCGATGCCCGCGCGTCGCAGCAGATCGGCGGCGCGCTCGATCTGGCCGACCCGCAGACCCTTGTCCATCGCGTCGAGGATGCGCTGCGATCCCGACTCGGCGCCGATCCAGACAGAGCGGCATCGCGCGACGCGCAGGGCCTCCGCGATTCGCTCGTCCAGGAGGTCCGCGCGGAGCAGGCACTTGAAGGGCAGGGCCACCCCGTCCCGAGCGGCCAGCTCGGCGAAGCGCTCGATCCATCCGGGTTTGAGGCCGAAGATGTCATCGGCGAACGAGAGATGATCGGGTGCGTAGGTGCGTGTCAGCCACGCGATTTCGGCGACGACGAGTTCGGGGCTTCGAGAGGCGTAGCGCTGCCCGTACACCGGACGCGCGCACCAGTTGCACGAGTACGGGCACCCGCGCGTCGTCACGAGGTTCATCGAGAAATAGCCATGACGCGCGCACCAGATCCGGCGGTAGCGGTCGACGTCCACCAGGTCCCAGGCCGGAAGCGGCAGCGCGTCGAGGTCGCGCAGGAACGCGCGGCCGGGCGTGTGGCTGGTCCCACCGCTCGCGTCGCGGACGACCAGGCCGTGGATGCTGGCGAGCGGCGCGGCCGATCGGCCGAGGAGCGCGTCGGTCAATTCGACGAGCGTCGCCTCGCCCTCGCCGGCGATGACGGCGGACGCGCCTCTGGCGAGATAGAGGTCGGGATGATCGGTGGCGTCCGAGCCGGCGACGACGATCGGACAGCCGCGCGCACGGGCCAGGTCGATCATCGTGAACGCGGCTTGCCGCATCCGCCGCAGGCACATCTTGCTCAGGTAGTTGAAGCTGTCCTCGAACAGGACCGCGAGCGCGGGACGGTGGCGATCGAGCGCCGCGCTCCATTCCGCCTCGGACCCGGCGAGCATCGCGTCGAAGAGCGCGACCCGGTAGCCGCGCTCGCGCAGGCACGAGGCGGCGTAGAGCGACCCGAGCGGCGCGTACGGCTGTTGCGCGTCCCAGAGCTTGGGATCGAAGCGCAGGTAATAGGCCTGGCCGAGGAGGACATCAGTCATGACCAAATGCCTGTCGGTGGGATTTGAGGATTTGAGAATCTCAGATCTGAGGATCTGAAATCCCGAAGTCTGCAATCCTGCAATCCTCAAGTCTCAGATTCTCAAACTCTCAAATTCTCAAATTCTCAAATTCCATCATCACATGGTCCCCGAGCCGGTTGAAGGGCCAGCGCGACGCGAGCGCCCGATCGACGCCCGCGAGCGCGCGCCGCGCGGGGGCCGGTAGGGCCGTCCAGCGCGTCTCGAGGTACGACGGCGGCACCAGGACGGCGAGGCCGCGCACGCGCCGCAGCGCGAACGCCGGCTCGAGCGCGGTCCGCACATCCCGCACGCGATGGTAGTAGGTGGGGACATCGATCCCCTCGACGTTCACGGCGACCGGCGGCGTCGCGAAGCGCCGGAACGCGCGCCGCGGCTGTCCCTTCAGCAGGAACCACCCCAGCTCCAGCAGGCACGCGGGTGAGATCAGGCACAGGATGACCCGGCCGCGCGGCGCGACGTGCCTCGCCGCGAGCGATCCGAGCGCGTCGAGCCGTGCGACGCAGTTGAGCGCGCCGAAATCGGAGACGAGACCGTCGAATCGCGCGCCCGGCGCGAGATGGCGGTGGACCTCTTCGATGCCGCAGCACACGAACTGCACCCGGCCGGCGCCACGCGCCGCGCGCATCCGGCCGCGCGCGCGCTCGATCATGCCGGCCGACGGATCGGTCGCGACGACGTCGACGCCGCGCGAGGCGAGAAATTCCGCATCGAGGCCGGAGCCGCAGCCGATCTCGAGGACACGCATGCCGGGTTCGAAGGCTTCACCGAGCGCGGCGTGCACCTGGTCGCGCATCCGCCGGAAAATCCAGCCGGCGCACGCCTCGTCGTAGCGCGGCGCGAGCCGGTCGAAGGCGCGGATCGTCGGGGCGATGGTGCCGGGCACGGGTGTCATGACCAGGGCGCCTGCTGCTCGGCCGCCACGTGCCGCGCGGCCAGCTCGGTCAACGGGGTCGGGAGTCGTGTTCCATCGGCAGGCCGTTGGTCGCCAGACAACGACTCCCGACCCCTCTTTTCCGCGACCCAGCGGTACACGTCGAGCGTCTCGCGGGCCGCGCGCTGCCACGAGAAGAAGGCGGCGCGGGCACGACCGCGCCGCGACAGATCCCGTCGCAGGTCCCCGTCAGCGACGAGGCGCGCGAGCGCATCGCCGATCGCGATCGTGTCGCGAGCATCCACGGCGAGCGCCGCGTCATCCGCGATCTCGAGGAGCGACGAGTTAGCGCCCACGATCGCGGGTGCGCCGCAGGCCATCGCCTCGACGACCGGCAGCCCGAAGCCCTCGTGAAGCGACGGAAACACGAACGCGGTGCAGAGGCTGTAGATGGCCGGCAGATCGGTGAAGGGCACGTAGCCAAGGAAGCGCACCGCGTCGCGGAGGCCGAGGCGCTCGACCCGCGCGCCGACATCGCGCGCCTTCCAGCCGTAAGGGCCCACGCACACGAGCGGCATGCGCACATCCCTGGCGCAAAAGCGCGCTGCGAACGCCTCGATGAGCCGCGCGAGGTTCTTTCGGGGCTCGATCGTGCCGACGTACAGGAGAAACTGCTCCGGCAGCGCGTACCGCCGGCGCACCTCGCCGAGGCGCGCCGGATCGTGAATCGGCCGGAAGGCCGGCGCCGCCGCCTCGTAGACGACACGCACGCGCTCGGGCGGCAGGTTGTAGAGACGCAGGATGTCGCGCCGCGCGCTGTGCGAGACCGTGATGACGGCGTCCACGCGCCGCGCCGCGAGCTTGGCGAGCGGACGATTGAGCAATACCCGCCGGACGGGATGGAAGCGCGGGGCGAGCGTGACGTGCATGTCGTGGATCGTCACCACCATCGGCACGTCCGAGGCGAGCGGCACCATCGAGTTGGTGAAGTGCGCGACGTCCGGCTCGAGCGCGCGGAGCAGGCGCGGCGCGACGAGCTGCATCCACAGCAGCCCCACCGGCACGCGCGTGCCCCACAACGTCCGGACCGGGCGGGCCAGCGGTGCGACGAGATCGATCGGCCGGTTCGACACGACCATGACCTCGTGTCGCTCGTCCTGCTGTACGAGGTGCCGCAACAGGTGCTCCGTGTAGTACCCCACGCCCGTGCGCCGGGGCCGCAGGGTCGTGCCGTCAAACGCGATGCGCATGCCCTTCCTCGGCCGCCAGC
>CAYHSN010000270.1:0-5189 GCA_964359235.1 uncultured Vicinamibacterales bacterium
CGAATCAGAATTTTATTGACGGCACGGGCGGCGCGGCCGGGCACACGCTCGCCACTGAACTGCGGATCCTCGCCCTGCACGGGCTCCTGCACCTCGTCGGCTTCGACCACGAACGGGGCGCCGGGCGGATGGCGCGCGTCGAGCGCCGGTTGCGGCTCGAGGGCGGTCTGCGCGAAGGCCTCATCGAGCGCGCGCGCGGTGGAGGGAGGCGCGTGCGATGATCCCGCTGGCGCTCTTTCTGCTCGGGTGCCTTGCCGTGTACGTCGGCACGGTGCAGGCGGCCTTCAGCGAACTGATGCGGCTCTCGCTGCGGCTCATGGCCGAGCGCGCCGATCGCCGTGACGTCCTCCCGCGGTATCTGGAGGATCCCATCCTGCTCTTTTTCCCGGCGCGCCTGCTCCTCGGGCTCGCGTTTTCGGTCTCGGCCGTCCTGTTCGCCGTGCTGATCGGCACGGCCACCGCGCGCCACGACGCGCTGTTACTGCTCGTCGTGGCGGGTTTCATCTTCACCGTCGAGCACTTGCTGCCCGTGCTGATCGCGCGGCAGGATCCCGAGCGCGTCCTGGAGGTGCTGCTGCCGTCGTTCGCGGTGCTGACGGGTTTCCTCCAGCCGATCGCCCGCGCGCTGGTGCGGCTGATGCACGAGCGGCGCGAGCGCGCCGCGCCGGCGGCCTCGAGCGACCGCGAGGAGCGCCCCGAGGTCGCCGGCGATCCGCCCGCGAAGGACGCGCCCGCGCCCGTCATGGACCGCGAGGAGCGGCGGCTCCTGCGGTCGGTCGTCGAGTTCGGCGAGACGCTCGTGCGCGAGGTCATGACGCCGCGCCCGGACATCGTCGCGTTGCGCGAAGACGCGACGCTCAACGAGCTGCGCACGCTCTTCCGCGAGCAGGAGTACTCCCGCTTTCCGATCTACCGCGACAACCTCGATAACATCGTCGGCGTCATGGTGGTCAAGGATCTGATCCGGCTCGAGGAGACGGGAGGGGAGCAGCGCCCGATGTCCGGCCTCATGCGCCCGGCCACCTTCGTGCCCGAGACCAAGCGCGTGGCGGAACTGCTCAAGGAGTTCCAGAGCCGGCAGGTCCAGCTCGCCATCGTCGTCGACGAGTACGGCGGGACGGCGGGCATCGTCACGATGGAGGATTTGCTCGAGGAGATCGTCGGCGAGATTCGCGATGAGTACGATGTGGAGGCCGAGCCGGTCGTGGACGAAGGCAACGGGTCGTTCGTGTTCAGCGCCAAGGTCAACATCGGCGAGGTGGTGGATCGCCTCGGCGTGCAGATCGAACCCGAGGGGTTCGAGACCGTCGGCGGCTACCTGCTGACGCGCGTCGGCCGTGTGCCGTCGGTGGGCGAGACGTTCGACATCGACGAGGTCCGCGTGGAGGTGCTCGAAGCCGAGCGCCGCCGGATCCACAAGGTCCGCTTCCGGCGGCGGCCGGACGCGGCCGGTGAGGAGGACGCGTGAAGTCCGGTTTCGTGTCCTTCATCGGCCGGCCGAACGCCGGCAAGTCGACGCTCATCAACCGGATGGTCGGCGCCAAGGTGGCCATCGTCTCCGACAAGCCCCAGACCACGCGCAACCGGATCCTGTCGGTCAAGCATTGCGAGGGGGGCCAGATCGTGTTCGTCGACACCCCGGGCATCCATCGGCCGTTGCATCGCATGAACGTCCGCATGGTCGACGCGGCGCTCGAGACGATTCGCGAGGTCGACGTGCTGGTCCTGCTCGTTGACGCCAGCGAGCCGCCCGGTCAGGGCGACCGGTTCGTGCTCGACCTGCTGAAGGAAGCCAGCATTCCGGTCGTGCTCGCGCTCAACAAGATCGATCTCGTCAGGAAGAGCCGGCTGCTGCCGATCATCGACCGCTACCGTACGGAGCACGACTTCGCGGCCATCGTGCCGCTGTCGGCGCTGACCGGGGACGGGGTCGATCGGCTCGAGCGCGTGATCCTCGAGCACCTGCCCGAGGGCGAACCGTTGTATCCGGCCGATTACCTCACCGACCAGCCGGAGCGCGTGCTGGCCGCAGAGATGGTGCGCGAGAAGCTGCTCCGGCACACGCGCGACGAGCTGCCGTTCACCACGGCCGTCGTCGTCGATCAGTTCGAAGAGACCACCAAGGGCGGACTTCTTCGGATCTACTGCTCGATTCTGGTCGAGCAGGAGTCGCAGAAGCCGATTGTCATCGGCCGCCGCGGAGAGATGCTCAAGCGCATCGGCACCGAAGCGCGCCAGGACCTCGAGCGGTTTTTCGATGCGCGCGTGTTTCTCGACCTGCACGTGAAGGTGAAGGCCGACTGGCGCGACGACGACCACGTGCTCGACGAGCTGGGGCTCGCGAAGCCGCGCAGATCGTAGTGTCCGGAGCGATTCCTTCACACGCTCACGCGCGCGATCCTGCCAGAAACCGGTTGGTCGGAGCGAAATCTGTGTGCTAGATTGAGAGGATTTTCCCGCAGGGGAGGCACCACTCATGCCGCCGCATCGCAGAATTGACGTCGTGCGCGATTCCGTCCGCCGCCTGCTGCGGATGGGTGCGACCGCCAACCTGCTGAACCTCCTTCAGAAGCAGCACCCCGCCGATCTCGCGCAGGTCTTCTCGGAACTCGTCGAGAAAGACCGCAAGGCCGCGTTCAACGCGCTCATCGAGCGCAACGCGCGCCTCGCCATGGAGGCGTTGAGCGAAGCCGGTCCCGCGAAGGCGGCGGAGCTGCTCGCCGAGCGCACGGGCGAGGAGATCGCCAAGCTCCTGCAGGAGATCCCCTCGGACGACGCGGCCGCAATCATCGATCACCTGCCCGACGAGCTGCAAACGGCCGTCCTGAACCTGATGCAGGCCAAGGCGCGGGCGGGCGTCGACGAGCTGCTCGAATACCCCGAGCAGACCGCCGGCCGCATCATGAACCCGAACGTCTTCGCCCTGTCGGAGGATCTGACCGCGGGCGAAGCGATCACGGCGCTCCAGGGCGCGCGCGACGTCGAGATGGTCTTCTATCTCTACGTCGTCGATGCGCGCCGCCACCTGGTCGGCGTCATTTCGCTGCGGCGGCTGCTGCTCGTCGCGCCCGAGACGCCGCTCAAGCGCATCATGACGGCCGACATGATCAGCGCGAGGGTCGACACCGACCAGGAAGAAGTGGCGCGCCAGGTCGCGTCGTACAACCTGCTGGCCATTCCGGTCGTCGACGAGGAAAACAAGCTGGTCGGCATCATCACCGTCGACGACGTGATCGACGTCATCAAGGACGAGGCGACCGAGGACGTCTATCGTCTGGCCGGCGTGGCGAGCGACGACCATGTCACGACGCCGGCGGGTGAGTCGTTCAGGAAACGCCTGCCGTGGTTGCTGGTCAACCTGGGCACGGCCTTCATCGCGGCGTCGGTGGTCGCGTTCTTCCAGGACACGATCAGCAAGGTCGTCGCCCTCGCCGTGTTCATGCCCGTCGTGGCCGGCATGGGCGGCAACGCGGCGACGCAGACACTGGCCGTGGTCGTGCGCGGGATCGCGCTCGGCGAGCTGACCTGGGGCAACAGCCGAAAGGTGCTGATGAAAGAGGCGCTCGTCGGTCTCGGCAACGGCCTCGCCACGGGGCTGGTCGCCGCCGTCGGGGCGTACCTGCTGCGGTACGATCCGATGCTCGGTTTGATCCTCGGGCTGGCGATGATCATCAACATGGTGGTCGCCGCCACCGCGGGCACGCTGATCCCGCTCGGGCTGCGCGCGCTCAGGGTCGATCCGGCGCTCGCCTCGTCGGTGTTCATCACGACCCTGACGGACGTCTTCGGGTTCCTGTCGTTCCTGGGGCTGGGGACGCTGTTCCTCCGGTTCCTGCAGGTTGCAGGGTAGAATCCGGAGTGATGCCGCTTCACACCGCCGAGGCGCTGATCCTTCGCACCTACAAGCTCGGTGAGGCGGATCGGATCGTCGTCTTTCTGACGCGGGATCGCGGGAAGAAGCGCGGCGTGGCGAAAGGGGCCCGGCGCGTCCGGTCACGGTTTCTCGGCGCGCTCGAGTCGATGACGCTCGGCCGCGTACGCTACTTCGAGCGCGAGCACCGCGACCTGGTCCGGCTCGACGAGATCGAGGTCGTGCGGTCGCCGTTCGCGATCGCCGACGGCGAGGCGTTCGGGCATCTCGGCTACTTCGCGGAGCTCATCGACGAGTGGGCGCCGGAAGCCGATCCGAACGAGAAGCTGTTCCGGCTGGGATCGTCAGCGGTCGGCGCGCTGGCGGAGGGCGTGGCGGTCGATCGCGTGGCGCGCTACTTCGAGTACTGGCTGCTGCGGCTGCAGGGCGTCTACCCCTCGCTGAGCCGGTGCCCGTGGTGCGCGCGCGATCTCATGGAGGAGGGCGCGGTCGTCGCGCCGCGCGAGCGCGTGTTCGTCTGCCGCCCGTGCGGCCGATCGGCGGTACGGTCCGGGGATGTCGTGTCGCCCGAGGCGCTGGCGTTTTTGAAAGCGGCGCGGGGGCGCCAGCCCCACCGGCTCGACGCCGTGCCGCTCTCGGCCCGGGCGAGCCGCGAGCTCGAAACAGCGCACCAGTCGCTCATCGCCGAGCACCTGGAGAAGGAACTGAAATCGGCGCGCGTGTTGCGAGAACTGAGAGCCTGAGAAGAAATCCGTAGCGCAGGCCTTTCAGGCCTGCTTTGTCGGGCAGCCCTGACCGCCTCCGCCAAGGCTACGGCGGTCCGCCGAAGCCTCGAGCGAAGGCGGAAGGGCTGCGCTACACGACGGCGATTTCTTCTCAGGCTCTGAGGACTCGATAACCAGCAATCAGTCGTCAGTCATCAGTCGCCAGTCATTTGTCGTCAGTCGTCAGTGTGCTTGTGACCCTCCAGCATCTCATCTTCACCCTGTCGGAGTTCTGGGCCTCGCGGGGCTGCCTCATCCAGCAGCCGCTCGATGTCGAGGTCGGCGCCGGCACGATGCACCCCGAAACGTTTCTGCGGGTGCTCGGTCCGACGCCCTGGAAGGTGGCGTACGTGCAGCCGTCGCGGCGGCCGGCCGACGGACGGTTCGGCGAAAACCCGAACCGGCTGTTCAAGCACCATCAATTCCAGGTCGTCCTGAAGCCCGCGCCGGACGATGTCCAGCAGGCGTACCTGGACAGCCTGCGTGCCTGCGGGATCGACGCGCGCACCCACGACGTGCGCTTCGAGGAAGACAACTGGGAGTCGCCGACGCTC
>CAYHSN010000271.1:0-5187 GCA_964359235.1 uncultured Vicinamibacterales bacterium
GGCTGCGCGCGCTGGAGGATCTGTACGTCTCGTTCTTCCGCGATGCGAAGCCGGACGGTGTGTAGGAGCCTGCAGAGAGTGAACTTCTGGTGTCGTCAGCGCGTCTGCCCGTAGTAGGCGTCAGGCCCGTGCTTGCGCAGGAAGTGCTTGTCGCGCAGGACCTCCGAGATCTGCGCCGCGTCGTGGTTGATCGCCACGGTGTCGTACGCGAGACGCGCGATCTCCTCCAGGATCACGGCCGTGTGCGCCGCGCCACGCGCGCTCGGCCCCCAGCAGAACGGGCCGTGCCCGTGGACCAGCACGGCGCTGCACTCCTGCGGATCCAGGTCGGCGAAACGCCGCACGACCACCGCGCCCGTGTTCCGCTCGTAGGCCGACGTGATCTCGTCTCGCGTCATCGGCGAGGTGATGGGGACGGCCCCCCGGAAGTAGTCGGCGTGCGTCGTCCCGAAGCACGGGATCTCACGGCCCGCCTGCGCCCACGCCGTCGCGAAGCGCGAGTGCGTGTGCGCGACGCCGCCGATCGCCGGGAAGGCCTTGTAGAGAGCGAGGTGCGTCGGCAGGTCGGATGACGGCCGCAGCGTGCCTTCGACCACGCGTCCGTCGAGATCGGTGACGACGAGGTCGTTCACCGTGAGCTTGTCGTACGCCACGCCGCTCGGCTTGATCGCCACCAGGCCGCGCTCGCGATCGATCGCGCTCGCGTTGCCGAACTGTTCGATCACGAGGCCGCGGCGCCCCAGCTCGAGGTTGGCGTCGAGCACGTCCGCGCGCAGCGCCAGCAATGTCATGCGGTGGTCCTCACTCGCGCGGCGACCTCACGCAGCGCCGGCAGCACGTGTCCGATTCCGGCGGCCGGCGACCCTTTGCGGCCGAGCGCGAAGTAGAGATCGCGATAGAGCGGATAGAGCGCATCGTACGTCCGGGCGCTCGGCGCGTGCGGTTCGACCGTCGTGAAGCTCGGGCACAAGGCGTCCTGCGCCTCGTCTATCGTCTTGTACGCGCCAGACGCCAGAAACGCGAAGATGGCCGCACCCAGGCTCGTCGTCTCGTCGTTCGACACGAGGATCGGCTTGTTCAGGACGTTGGCGTAGACCCGGTTCAAGACCGGGTTCTTGCGCGGGATGCCGCCGGCGTTGATGACGCGGCGGATCGGCACGCCGTGTTCCTCCAGTCGCTCGAGGATCACGCGTGTGTGAAACGCCGTGCCTTCGATGGCTGCGAACAGCTCGTCCTCGGCGGTGTGCGTGAGGTTCCAGCCGAGGGTGACGCCGCCCAGCTCCGGGTTCACGAGCACGGTGCGATCGCCGTTGTCCCACGTCAGGCGCAGGAGTCCGGTCTCACCGGCGCGATACCGATCCAGGCTTCCCGACAGCGCCGCGACCGTCGATCCCGCGCGCCGCGCGAGGGCGTCGAAGATGTCGCCCGTCGCCGAGAGGCCGGCCTCGATGCCCGTGTACGTCGGATGGACCGAGCCGGGGACGACGCCGCAGACGCCCGGAATGAGATCCTGGCGGTCGCTGATCGCCATGATGCAGGTGGACGTGCCGACGACGTTGACGACATCGCCCAGCCGGACGCCGGCGCCGATCGCGTCCCAGTGCGCGTCGAAGGCGCCGACCGGGATCGGGATGCCCGGCGCGAGGCCGAGCGTCGCGGCCCACTCGGCGGTCAGGTGTCCCGCGATCTGATCCGAGGTCGCGAACCGGCCGCGGATGCGATCGCGCACGCCCGCGAGCAGCGGATCGACGGCGGTGAGAAACGACTCGGGCGGGAGTCCCCCGAGCGACGCGTTCCACATCCACTTGTGGCCCATCGCGCAGACGCTCCGCGGCACGGCGTCAGGGTCGGTGATGCCGCAGAGGGTGGCGGCCATCATGTCGCAGTGCTCGAGTGCGGTGACCAACTGCGTCCGCTTGTCGGGATTGTGGCGCAGCCAGTGCAGAAGCTTCGAGAAGCCCCACTCTGATGAATACACGCCGCCGCACCAGTCGATCGCCGGGAGCTTCGCCTGGCGGGCTTTCGCGGTGATCTCGCCCGCCTCGCGCCACGACCGGTGATCGCACCAGAGGTAGTACTCGTCGAGCGGGACGAGTCCCTCGCCGACCGGGACGACGCTCGATCCGGTGGTGTCGAGGGCCAGGGCGGCGACCTGGCGGCCGTCGATGCCGGCGGTCTCGATCGCGCGGCGCGTCGCGACCGCGAGCGCGCTCATGTGATCGTCGTGGCGCTGGGTCGCGAGGTCGGGATCCTGCTTGCTCCGGTTCAGCGGGTACTCGGCCGCGCCCGAGCCGAGGCGGCCCGTTCTGTCGTCGAAGATCGACACCCGGACACTGAGGGTGCCGAAATCGACGCCGGCGACAAGGGACATAGGTACCTTTGAGGATGTAAGGATTTGAGGATGTGAGGATTTGAGGGATGTGAGGATTTGAGGAATGTGAGGATTTGACAATCTGACTGAAATCTTCAAGTCCTCAAACTCTCAAATTCTCAAATTCTCAAACTCTCAAATTCTCAGTTCTTCCCGTGCCAATATATCTCCCAGCCCAGATACTTCGTCGCGGCCTCGTGCACGACGCCGGCGACCGACGACAGGTTCGCCGCGACGTGGTGCTCGAACCCGCGCTCGCAGATGAAGCGCAAGAGATCCTGCATGCGCGGGATCCGGACGACGCCGGCGCCGCCGAACGTCTCGAGCGGATCGTCGGTGAACGCGCCCTCGCCGACGTAGCCCGAGATGCGGCCGGCGCGGTCGTCGGTCGAGAAGCGGGCGAAGGTCATGGGCCCGCTCTTCACGCGGCCGACCATGGTGCCGAAGGTGTTCTCCTTGCCCACGGCGCCGGCGATGATCTCCTGGTAGTCCATCCGGACGTCTTTGAAGAAGTGCTTCGGCAGGTTGCTGCAGTGGAAGCACACCGCCGTGTCCGGATCGTCGCCGTAGTTGTTGTTCCAGTCGAGGAGCGCCGACGGCGTGCCCGACGCGAGCCGCAGCGCGTGCATGGCGACGGCGCCGCAGATGTCCACCTCGCACGCGCTCGACATGAGCTGGTCGCTCATCATGCTCATGAGCGTGCACGGCACGACGCCGAAGTACGTTTCGAGCGCGGTCCAGCACTGCACGGCGCTCACGGCGACGTTGGCTTCCTGCATCCAGCGATCGACGACCACGCCGAGCTTCGCCTGCTTCAGGAGCGCGGGCGCAGGCGTCGCGCCGACGGGCGCGTAGGTCTTGATCGCCTCGAGCTTCGCCTTCACCGCCGGGTCGTCGTCTTTCAGGCGATCGACGCGGCCGAGGATCTCGGACAGATCGACGGTTTCAATCGAGATGCCGCTCGCCTCGAGCAGTTTCTCGCTGTAGCGCACCGTGTTGAACGCCGCCGGCCGCGCGCCGATCGCGCCCACGCGCAGGTTCCGGAACCCGCGCACGACCTGGCAGACGCCGGCGAACCAGTCGAGGTCGCGGCAAAAGGCGTCCGACCCTGGCGCTTCGGTGTGCCGCGTGGTGAGCGAGTAGGGGAGGCCGTACTGCGTGAGGTTGTTGCAGACCGACATCTTGCCGCAGAAGCTGTCGCGCCGATCGCGGATCGACATCTTCCCGCTCGTGTCCGGCGTCGCCTGGATCAGCACCGGCACGCCGAGGCCCGCGAGCCGGAGCGTGTCGGCGACCGCGCGCTCGTCACCGAAGTTGGGGAGCGAGACGATCACGCCGGCGATCTCGTCGCGGTGCGCCTTGAAGAGGTCCGCGCACAGACGCGCTTCCTGGTGCGTTTCGACGGCGCCGTGCTTCGTCTGATCGGGCGCCGGCGCAATTGCCCGGATGCCCGCCTGATCGAGCGCCGCGATCATCTCCTCGCGGCCGCTCTTCGCGAGGTGGTCGGGAAAGAACGCGCGGTTGCCGATGATGAGTCCGAAGGTCGTGCGGGGGCTGGCGGCGGTCATGGCAGGCCTCCGGGGCGGCTGCCGGGGCATCATACCTCACGTCGGGCGGACGCGGGGTCGCGCAGTTCCAGCTCGTTGGAGCCGCTCGCGCCGAGGGGGATTTGCGGAAAGATCAGGACGCGCCAGCCGGGTTTCTTCGTGACGATGGCCTGGGCGAGCTCCTCGGTGAGGCGCGCGCTCAGGATGCCGTCGGTGAAGGCGAGCCTGCGTCGCTACGCCGCGAACATCTCCTGGAGCGCGTCGAGGACTTGGGCCAGCGGCGCCGGCGTCAGGCGCCCAAGGCGCTTCAGGAACCGATCGCTGTCGACCGTGCGAAGCTGATCCAACGCCACAAACCCTGACCGGTGTTGAAACCGGCACGGAATGCGCCACGGGTAGGCGTGCCCGCCAGTCGTCATGGGCGCCACAATGGCCGTGCGCAGATACTCGTTGAGTTCGTCTGGCGACACAACGAGACAAGGCCGTGTCTTACGGATCTCGCGGCCGAGCGTCGGATTCAGGCGCACCAGATGGACTTCCCCCCGTGCGACGCGCACACCGCCTACCGCCATTGCCATTCTTCCTCAAACCGCGTGGAGGTCGGTTCGTCGAGGAGCTGGTCCTCGCCGCGTGCGTGCATGGTCTTGGCCGCGTCGGCCCAGCCAGACCGCGGGCCGCGGGCCGCGCAAACCACCAAGCGGCCAGGTTCCGCGTGGAGTTCGAGCTCCTCCGGCAACCGGGCTTGCTCCAGGAGGATCTTGGGCAACCGAATGCCCTGCGAATTGCCGATCCGGATGATGCGCGTCTTGGTGGTCATTGTGATTACATTGTAATCACACGTGGCAGACTTGAGCAAGGAGGAGAATCAGCAGGCGAACGTTTGAAGCGCTCACGTCAGCTTCCGACCGAGGCGTGTGTTCAGACGTGAGGAGCTCCCCGGCGCAATGCTTCCTCGATTACGTCCTTCGCTTCGGCGAGAGCTGCGCAGAAAGACAAGAATCGCGTCTGTCCAACGAATAGGATTTCATCCGCACGGTCCCCGCCGACGACGCATGCGACCACGCGGGTCCGTGCGGATAAACCCGGTTGAAGTGAACCGCGTGGCTCGGTTGCTGCCCCTAAGCTATGGGGATTGTAAGGCCGGCGAGCAGGGCGTGACGCGGGTCTTTGTCGGATACCGGTGGATCGACCGCGGTGGTCGATTCGCGGACGGCCTCCCGTCCCCGTACCGCCTGGAAGGACCGTGGGGATTGGCGGTGGCGCTGGACG
>CAYHSN010000272.1:0-2224 GCA_964359235.1 uncultured Vicinamibacterales bacterium
CGCATCTTCAGATGCGCCCGACAGGCCGGACTGAAGTCCGGCGCTACGGCGATTCCCTCACACGCTCTGACGACGTGTGAGAACGGCCTCTACCTCATAGGCGCTGCGTTCATTGTCCGGCTGACCTGTTCCACCCTCTCCATCAGACGGAGCAGGTTCTCGCCGAGGATGTTCCGGATCTGCTTCTCGGTGTAGCCCTTGCGCAGCAACGCCTCCGTGATCTTCGGCAGCTTCGAGCAGTCCTCCATCCCGTCGGGCATTGACGCGCCGTCGAAGTCCGAGCCGAGGCCCACGTGCTCGTCGCCGGCGAGCTTCACCACGTGGTCGATGTGCTCGACGATCTTCTCCCACGACGGACGCGGCGGCGGCGGCAGCGCGGCCATGGCGGCGCGCTGCTCCTCCATCCGCTTCTGCGCGTTCTCCGGCCCCGGGTACTTCTTCTCCAGCTCGGCGCGCAGCGGCTCGAGATCCTTCTGGCGCTTCTGCTGCGCGAGGTAGAGGTCGTTATCGAGGTACGAGTCGAGGTAGTTGATCTGGATGACGCCGCCCTTCGCAGCCATCGCCTTGATCATCTCGTCGGTCATGTTGCGCGGGTGTCCCGAAATCGCGCGGCACGACGAGTGCGAGGCCAGAATCGGCGCCTGGCTCACCTCGAGCGCGTCCCAGAACGTCTTGTCAGCGACGTGCGAGACGTCCACCATCACGCCCAGGCGGTTGAGCTCGCGGATCACGTCTTTGCCGAAGTCGGTCAGGCCGTTGTGCGCGGGCGTGTCGCCGGATGAGTCGGCCCACGTCACGTTCACGCTGTGCGTGAGCGTCAGGTAGCGCACGCCGAGGCGCGCGTAGTCGCGCAGGACGGCCAGGCTCTCGTCGATCATGTGGCCGCCTTCCATGCCCATCAGCGCCGCGATCTTGCCCGCTTTGTGCGCCGCACGCACGTCGGCCGCCGTCGTGGCGAGCGCAATCTGATCCGGATAGCGCTCGGCCAGCCGGCGGACGGCATCGATCTGCTCGAGCGATCGCTTGACCGCCTGCGGGCCCGTGATGTTGCCGGACATGAAGATGGAAAAGAACGCCCCGTCGAGGCCGCCCTCGCGCATGCGCGGAAGATCCACGGAGTTGCCGCGCGGCCGGCCCGCGGCGGCGCCGCCCGCTCCGCTTGGCCCGCCCGCGCCGGCGCGCGCCGGCGGATCGTGCCGGTCGAGGAAGCTCCACGTTGCGTCGAGCAGCCGCCCCGTCGTGTCGATGTGGGTATCGAGGACGATGGCGTCCTGATGAATCTTCTTCGCACGCGCGGCGATCTCGTCTCCGGCGGCGGTCTGGCCGCCCTGGGCGAACACAAGCCACGGGATCACTGCGACCGCCACGACGCTGAGCCATGCGCTCGAACGGATCATGAAAGCCTCCTTGGTGGGCCGCCTGAAGGCGGCCCCCACTGACGATCTGCTCCGCATAACGGGCCGCCTGAAGGCGGCCCCCACATCATTCTGCGCCCCGGTCGTCAGGCCACTTCTTTCGGATACATCGTCTTCCCGCCAACGACCGTGCGGACGATCTTGATGTCCTTGATCGTGCCGGGATCGACCTCGTGGGGGTCCTTCTCCAGGATCACGAAGTCGGCCAGCTTGCCGGCGCTGATCGATCCCTTGATCCCTTCTTCCGACGAGGCGTACGCCCCGTTGATCGTCGCAATCCGCAGCGCCTCGTCCACGCTCACCTTCTGGTTCGGCCCCCATTCTCGGCCCTTGTAGTCGGTGCGCGTCACCATGCTCTGGATCGCCATGAGCGGCTCGAACGGTCCGGGCATGTAGTCGGAGGCGCCAGGGACCGGAATGCCGGAGTCGAGGAACGAGCGATGCGCGAACATCCAGCGCATCTTGTCGGCGCCGTACTCGGCCCACTTCTCGCCGTGGTAGTAGACGTAGGTCCAGAACGGCGTCGGGATGCAGCCCGACGCCTTGATCCGCTTCAGCAGGTCGGGATTCACCAGCGAGCAGTGCTCGATGCGGTGGCGGCGGTTCGGGTCGGGAAACTTCTGGAGCACGCGCTCGTACGCGTTGAGCACCATGTCGATCGTCACGTCGCCGTTGGCATGGATGCCCACCTGGAAGTTGTGCCGGTGCGCATCCTCCACCACTTCGAAGATCTCCTCCTGCGTCATGGTGAGAATGCCGTAGTCGTTCGTGCCGACGTACGGCGTGCTCATGCGCATGGTGCGCTCCGA
>CAYHSN010000272.1:2324-5166 GCA_964359235.1 uncultured Vicinamibacterales bacterium
AACGTCTCGCGCTTGCCCGCCTTGCGGAGCACGTTGCGCGCGAGCTCCGCGACCCGGCCGGTCAGATCGCCGTCTTTGTCGCGGAAGAAGCGGCCGTCGGGCGGGTCGGGCGTTTCCCGCGTGACGCCAGCCAGCTCGAGCGCCTTCGAGTTGTACCAGGAGGTGTGGCCGCCGCGGTGGTTCACCGCCACGAGGTGATCGCGCGTCGCCTCGTCCAGATGGAGCCGGTTGAGCGGGCCGTCCTCGAGCTTCGTGTCGTCGAACATGAAGCCTTCGACCCAGTAGCCCGGCGGCATCGCCTGGGCCTTCTTTCGGAGCGCCGCCTGCACGTCGGCGATCCGGCGCAGGTTGCAGTTGACGCCGTACAGCTCTGACACCCCGCTCGGATGGCAGTGCGCGTCGATGAAGCCGGGCGTCACGGTCATCATGGCCGCGTCGACGACCGTCGTGCGGCGTGTGACCAGATTCCTGATCTCGCTCGTCGTCCCGACGGCGGCGAAGCGGCCGTTCTTGACGGCGAACGCCTCGGCGCGCGGCTGCGCATCGTCCATCGTGTAAACCCTGCCGTTCACGACAGCCAGGTCGGGCTCGATCGCGCCGCCGCCCCGCGCAACCGGCGGAACCTGCTCCTCCTCCACCGGGGCCGGCACCTTGCCGAGGCTCACCGCGCCGGCCAGGATCGCGCCGAATCCCAGGAACTCGCCGCGTGTCACGCTCGACATCGCTCCTCCTCGCGTCTTGCGCCCCGCGCAGGCGGCGTCATGATTGGCCACCTACCAACCTTTCCACTGCGCCATCCAGATATTGCCCGTGCGTTCGGCCAGGTCGAATACGATCGTGTCGCGTGGGAGAGCGGACCCGGGGGTCAGCCGATCGGTGGCGCGGGTCGACAGCGACGCCTTGAGGGCCGCCAGAGAGTGCAGATGAACGATGGCGAACGGGGCGCCCACGGGACGCTTCGTCGCCGAATCCACACGCTGCCCCCAAATGCAGTTGAACCCATCCTGGTCGGAGAAACCCCGGACCAGCGTCCCGTCCGCGGACCACGCCGTGCTATCCTCGGCCAGCATGGAATACCAGGCGTTCTCCGGAGCCATGGTGTCGCCCTGAAACGGAGCTATGTGCTGCTGCCGTGGAAGACGCCAATCACCGAACGTGATCCAGCGGCCGTCGGGCGAGAAACTGCCCGCAAGGAACCACCGGTCTCGTGAAGCTAGGAGATCCGTCCGCCGGTGCGATGCGACCTCCACGAGGAACAGCCGTCCGACCAAATCATTCCCGATCAAGTACCGACCGTCGGGCGACCAACTGGTGACCTGGCCGCAATCCTCGCAGATCGTCTCCGCAGCACCGCCCGCGGCAGGCACGATATAGATGTTCCATTTGCCGGTGAGATTGGTGGAGAAGGACACCTTGAGCGCGTCCGGCGAAAACCTGGGGCGCCACTTGTCCCCGGGGCTTGCCGTCAGGGCCGTGTCCTCCCCGGTCGCCAGATCCTTGATCAGGACCTGCTGACTGCCTGACCGGGCGGAGACGAACACCATCTTGCGGCGATCGGCGGAAAGTGACGCGAAGAAGTCCGCCGTCGAGTCCCACGTCAACTGGCGCGCTTCGCCGGTGACTTTGCCTGTCGCGTCAACCGGCAGGCTCCAGATGTCGCGATTCTCACTGAAGCTCGCAACCGCGACCCTGACGGAGCCATCGGGCATCGAGGCGACCGACGGGCGTTCCTCGATCGTGGGGCTGGACCTCAGCCGCTCGAGAGCGCCCTGCACCTTCCAAGTCCGCGGCGAGATGCCGATCCGCCAGAGATTAGTGCTTTCCCCTGAACGGGCGGAGAAGATCAGCGCGTCGCCCTCAGGTTGCCACGTGGGCGCGATCAATGCCCAGGGATAGACAAGGAGGGGGCCACTGAGCTTCTCCCCTCGCGTCGCCTTGAAGGCGCCCGTCGCAATCGCCGGCCCCTGATCCAACGGTGTCACCCACCAATCGATGCTCTCATCAACGGGCAGGTTCTCGTCGCGATTCCCCAAAAACAACACGTGCGTTCCATCGGGCGCCCACTCGGGATAGGCCGCTCCCACAAAATCGGGCCGCACCTGCCTGGGTGCGCCTCCTGCGGAAGCGACCACGAAAATCCGGCAGTAGTTACGGGCGCTGAACGCCGCCCCTGCGCCGATCGCCCCGGACCAGTAAGCGATCTGGCTGCCATCCGGAGAGAACCTGGGACGCCGCCCTTCCGGCGCGATCTTCCTGGGAGGACCTCCCAACGCCGACACGACGTAGATGCCACCACCCTCCCACTCCGAACGGAATGCGATCGTCGTGCCGTCCGGCGAGAACGTTGGCTCCCGCTCATCCGCGGGGTCCTGTGTCAGACGGATCGGTTCGCCGCCGCCGATCTGCCGCACCCAGATATCGAGGTTGCCTTCCCCGCTCCGGTCCGAAGCGTAGGCGAGCAGCTTCCCGTCGGGCGAGAGAGCCGGATCGGTCGTCAGACCCGTATCCGTTGTCAACTGCACGAGGACCGGCGCGCCGAGCTGCTTCGGCTGGCGCATCAACCAGAACGCGACCGAGGTGGCCGCCATTACGGCCACCGCCAGCGCCGAGATCGCCCACGGACTGACCCGCTGCCGGCGCCGAGGCGCGGCAGCAAGCAGCTTGCCCGAGTCGGACTCTTCTTTCAGGTCCTCCAGCGCGAGCCTGACGTCAACCATGTGCTGGATGCGACGTGCGGGATCTTTGCGCAGGCACCGCGTGATGATCTTTTCCAGCTCCGGCGGAGCGCCCTCCAGCGGCGGCGGCTCCTTGTGCAGAATCGCGGACAGCGTCGAGAGCTTCG
>CAYHSN010000273.1:0-2109 GCA_964359235.1 uncultured Vicinamibacterales bacterium
ATCGTCCGGCTGAAGCCGGCCCCCACAGATATCGTCCGGCTGAAGCCGGCCCCCACAGATATCGTCCGGCTGAAGCCGGCCCCCAGAGACATCCGTGGGGTCCGCCTTCAGGCGGACCTTCCCACCGGCGAACGATTTCTGTTTGCGCCAGCGGCGACCTCGCACCGCGCCACGGGCGTGCCCCTGTTGGCGTCCGGCGCGCTGCACGCTGCCGCGTTCGGTCTGGCGCTTGTGCTGTCGATGATCGGGGCGTTCCAAAGGCCGCTCGCGCGCGAGGCGACGACGGCAATCGTCACACCCGTGCGTCTGGTGTTCACGTCGGAGCCCGGTCCTGGCGGCGGCGGCGGAGGCCTGCGCCAGCCCGCGCCGCCTCCGAAGGCGAAGCTCAAGGGACCGTCGCGGGTCTCGAGTCCGGTCCCGGTCCGACGGCCGCCTCCGCCGGTCGCGCCGCCCAAGATCGCGATCGACGCGCCGAAACCGCTCCTCAAAGCCGAAGCGCTTCCACAAATTGTCGCGCCGGTCGTGAGCGTTGCGGGCGACGCGGCCGATCGCATGGGCGTGCTGCACGAGACCCCGGCGGACACGAACAGCCGCGGACCCGGAATCGGTGGCGGTGTCGGCGCCGGCACTGGCACCGGTGTCGGCGAAGGCGACGGCTCGGGGATCGGACCCGGCTCAGGCGGCGGTTACGGTGGCGGCCCGTACCGGCCTGGCAGCGGGATCGATCCGCCGCGGCTTCTGCGCGAAGTGAAGCCGGGCTACACGGAAGAGGCGCGCCGCACCGGTGTCGAGGGCGAGGTCGTGCTCGAGATCGTCGTCCGGCGCGACGGCACGGTCGGCGACGTGCGCGTGCTGCAGCGTCTGGGATCCGGACTCGATCAGAAGGCCATCGACGCGGTGCGGCAGTGGCGGTTCGAGGCAGCGCGCCGCCTCGGCGCGCCGGTCGACGTGGTGGTGGAAGTGGCGGTGGAGTTCAAACTGAGGTGAGACCATCCTCATTCCTCGTTCCTCGTTCCTGCACGGAAGGCAGCTATGGAACCCGCACTGATCGTCGTCACGCTGCTGTCACTCGCCATGGCGGTGGCGATGAGCGTCATCGTCTGGCGGTTGCTGCGCGAGGAACGCCGCCGGACGGCCGCGCGCGTCACCGCGCTGGCGGATCTCGCCGCGAGAGAGGAACGCAACGAGGCGGGCGCCGCACCTCGCGTCATGGCGCGGCCAAGAGTCGCGGCGCCCGTCGATCCGCTCGACCGCCCGCTGCGCCGGACGGCGCCGGTCGCGGAGCCCGAGCCTAGGCCGGAGGTCACGGTCGCCGACGACCTGTTCGTGACGCCGAAACGGTCGGGCACGAGCCACCGCGCGCTGGCCTTCGCGGCGGCGGTCGTGCTGGTCGTGGCCGTCGTCGCCACACTGGTGCGATTTGGCGGAACGCGAACGGCGCCCGATCGACAGACCGCGCGCCTCGCGCCGCTCGAGCTCATGTCGCTGCGTCACAGCAAGAACGGCGAGACCCTGACGGTCACGGGCCTCGTGCAGAACCCGGGCGACGGTCGCGAGTTGCGCAACGTGACGGCTGTGGCGTACGTGTTCGATCGGGCGGGGTCGTTCATCGCGAGCGGCCGCGCGACGCTCGAGTTCACACGACTCGCGCCCGGCGCCGAGTCGCCCTTCTCGATCACGATCGCGAACGCGGCGGGCGTGGGCCGTTACCGGGTCAGCTTCCGGACCGAGGACGGCGGCGTGCTGGGGCACGTCGATCGGCGACCGCCGGCGGCGACGGCCGCGCCCGAGCGCGCGCGCGCGACGGCGCAGATGGATGTGACCGCACATGCCGGCGCCGCCCGCTGAGCGGAACGCGCGGCGCGGAGCGGGGCCAAGGGGTCCCCGCGGAAGGATTGTCGATTGACGATTGTGGAGTTCGGCAATCAGCAATCGTCAATGGAACAAAGCGGGGTGCACCCTATGTCGTCGCCCTTCATCCCCGTTTCCCGTTCTCTGTTCTCTGTTCACCGGTTCGAGGGCGCGGACCACTAGGTTAACGCTTATGGGGTGCAGGGGTCCCCGCCAAGCTGAGCGGAGCGCGCGGAGCGGAGCGGGGCGAAGGGGCCC
>CAYHSN010000273.1:2209-5149 GCA_964359235.1 uncultured Vicinamibacterales bacterium
GGGTGCAGGCGCCTTCGCCAAGGCTCCGGGCGCCTCCGCAGAGCTTCGGCGACCCCGGACGAAGCTCGAAGAGCGAAGTCTGGGGGTCCCCGCCAAGCTGAGCGGAGCGCGCGGAGCGGAGCGGGGCGAAGGGGCCCCCGCGAGCGACGCGCCCGGCGGGGTGCAGGCGCCTTCGCCAAGGCTCCGGGCGCCTCCGCAGAGCTTCGGCGACCCTGGACGAAGCTCGAAGAGCGGAGTCCGGCCGCCTTCGCAGAGCTTCGGCGGGCCTGGACGAAGCTCGAAGAGCGAAGTCTGGGGGTCCCCGCCAAGCTGAGGAGGATCGCCATGAGGCAGACGCTGGGTGTTCTCGCGCTGGTCGCCGCGGTGGCCGTCCTAGCCGGCTCGGACGTGCCGGCGGCGCGCCAGCAGGCCGGCTTCCGGTTCCGCACGGGCGTCGAGCTCATCAACGTCTCGGCGACGGTGATCGATCGCAGCGGGCGATTCGTGTCCGGCCTGCGGAAGGAAGACTTCGCGCTCTACGAAGACGATCGGCCGCGCGAGATCAGCTACTTCAGCAGCGAGCGGGTGTCGGTGAGCCTGGGCATCGCGCTCGACACGAGCGGCAGCATGGAGGGCGACAAGATCGCGCACGCGCAGCGCGCGCTCGATCGCTTCCTCTTCGATCTCCTCGATCCGACCGACGAAGTGTTCGTCTACCGTTTCGACAGCGACCCCGAGCTCATCCAGGAGTGGACCACCGATCGCGATCGGGTCGTCCGCGCGCTCGGCCGCGTGCGCCCGCGCGGCGGGACGGCGCTCTACGACACGGTGGCCGAGGCCGTGCCGCTCGCGCAGAATGGCCGGCACCGCAAGAAGGCACTCATCATCATCTCGGACGGCAACGACACGAGCAGCCGCACGCAGGTCACCGATCTCGTGCGAATGATCCGGCGAACCGAGGTGCTCGTGTACGCGATCGGCATCGACGGCCAGGCGGCGTCCACGATCGGCGCGCGGCAGCCTGTGCCGCCGCGGCGGCCGCGGACGCCGATCCCGTCGCCCTTCCCCATTCCCGGCGGCGGGCGCCGTTTCCCGTTTCCGCCTCCCAGGAACCCGGTGCCGCCCGGCCCGGGCGGAGGAGGCGTCTCGCGATCGAGTGGCGACGATCGCGTCAACGTCGTGGCGCTCAGGGAGATCACGGATGACAGCGGCGGGCGGACCGAGATCATCCGCGATGCGCGCGATCTCGACCCCGCGACTGCCAGCGTCGCCGACGAGCTCAGCAAGCAGTACTTGCTCGCCTACGAAGCGCCGAGCGTGAAGGACGGCCGCTGGCACGCGATCCGGGTGGAGGTCCGGCGCGGCGGATACATGGTTCGCGCGCGTCGTGGGTATATCGCGACGCCGTAACGGTTCACGGTCCAAGGTTCGATTGAACTTTGAACTTTGAACTTTGAACCTCGAACGGTATTCTCGTTTCGTGCCCACCTACGTCGCCGCCATCGGGCTGAGCGCGCTCGGCAGCCTCGGTGGCGTGCTGATCGCGTCCCTCTTCCTGCTCATCGGCGATCGGCTGCGGCCGAAGCTCGTCCCGTGGCTCATCAGCTACGCCGTCGGCACGCTGCTGGGCGCGGCGCTGCTGGCGCTCCTGCCCGAAGCGCTCGCCTCGCTCCAGCCGGCCGCCGTCTTCGGCACGCTGCTCGCCGGCATCCTCATTTTCTTTGTCCTCGAAAAACTGGTGCTCTGGCGCCACTGCCATGACGATCACGACTGTGAGATCCACCGGAGCACCGCGTCGCTCATCGTCATCGGCGACGCGGTCCACACGTTGGTCGACGGCGTGGTGATCGCGACGGCCGTGATGGTCTCGCTGCCGCTCGGGGTGACGACCGCGCTCGCCGTGGCGGCGCACGAGATTCCACAGGAAGTCGGCGACGTGGCGATCCTGCTCGCCGCAGGCGTGTCGCGGTGGCGCGCGCTCGGTCTGAACATCCTCTCGGCGCTCGCGGGCATCGTCGGTGCGGCAGGCATGCTCCTCTTCGCTCAATCGATGCCGGCGCTGCTGCCCTACGTCCTGGCGTTCGCCGCCGGCAATTTCCTGTACGTGGCCATGGCCGACCTGATTCCGTCACTCCATCGCGGCGGTCTCGACGCGAGCGGCGTGCGGCAGGTGGTGCTCATCTCGGCGGGGATTGGGACGATTCTGCTTCTCTAGGCTGCAGGCCACAGCTACAGACTTCAGGCCGTGGACACCTGACAACGGCGCAGGACACCGCGGCTGCGACCGCATCCATCCAACTCGTTCGATCGTCGACACATCCGGACACGCGCCTCGTGGCACTGGGCTTGCACCGTGACCGGGCGTAAGCCGACAGGGCGGGAACCGAGGCGCCAGCCCGTGGCTGGAGGTGATAGATGCGCAAAGTACTGGTGGTGGTGATCGTGGTGGGGCTGCTGGCCGCGACCGCGTCCGCGCAGGAGCGGAAGACGCTGCAGGTGTTCAACGACGTGTCGAAACAGGTCCAGCGTTACGCGCATTTCACGATCTTCGACGACGTGAGCGCGGCGATCGACAACGGCGTCGTGACGCTCACCGGCCGGGTGACGATGCCCTTCAAGAAGAACGAGATCGAGAAGCGCGTCGCGCGTGTGAACGGCGTGACAGAGATCGTCAACGCCATCGAAGTGCTGCCGGTGTCGACCTTCGATGAGGGACTGCGCTATCAGATCGCGCGCGCCATTTACCGCAATCCGTCGTTCTGGCACTACGCGGCGATGGCGAACCCGCCCATCCACATCATCGTCGAGCACGGGCGCGTGACGCTCACGGGCGTGGTGCAGGACAACGTCGAGCGGGTGCTGGCGCGCTCGATCGCCACGGGGTTCAACGCGTTCTCCGTGAAGAACGACCTCAGGACCGAGGCCGAGGTGCGGGCGGCGCTGGAGAAGGTGGACTAGGGA
>CAYHSN010000274.1:0-2686 GCA_964359235.1 uncultured Vicinamibacterales bacterium
CCACGCGGCTGCGCTAGCGATGATGAGCCGGCGCATGACCCTACGAAACCGCAGGATTCGCCACCTTCCCCCTCCCGCTCCCGTCAAAGGCCAGAGCGAGGTTCCATGCAGGACATCCGATACGCGCTCCGCGCGCTGCGCAAACAGCCCATCTTCGCGCTGGTGGCCGTCCTGACCCTGATGCTCGGGATCGGCGCCAACACGGCGATATTCAGCCTGCTGTACCAGATGTTGCTGCGGCCGCTGCCCTATCCGGACGCGGACCGGCTGGTGTTCGTCTGGAACACCTATCCGCTGATGGGCCTGCCGCAGGCGAGCGTCTCGATCCCCGACTACCTCGACCGCAAGACGCAGGCGCCCTCGATCGAAGACGCCACGCTCTTCACCGGCCGCGGCCTGAGCCTGGCCGAGGGCGGCCGGCCCGAACAGCTTCGTGGCCTGGCGGTGACGCCGTCGTTCTTCTCCACACTGCAGCGGCAGCCGCTCCTCGGGCGCGCGTTTAGCGAGGACCAGGCCCGGCCGGGCGCCGACAGGTTCGCCGTGATCACCTTCGGTCTTTGGACCTCGCGGTTCGGCGCCGACCGCTCCATCGTCGGGCGCGACATCCGGCTCAACGGCGAGCCGCACACGGTCGTGGGCGTCCTGCCGGCCGACTTCGAGCTGCCGGCGCGCGACATCTCGGTGCTCGTGCCGTTCTCGTTCACGCCCGAGCAGATGTCCGACCAGGGCCGCGGCAACGAGTTCAGCCAGATGATCGCGCGGCTCAAGCCCGGCGCCACGATCGAGCAGCTCAACGCCGAGATGAAGACGATCGTCTCGCGCAACCTCGATCGCCTGCCGCAGATGCGGACCTTCGCCGAGACGTCCGGCTTCGGCGGCTACAGCGTCAGCCTGCGCGACCAGATCGTCGGCGACGCGCGCGCGCCGCTGCTGGTCCTCCAGGCCGGCGTGCTGGTGGTCCTGCTGATCGCGTGCGCGAACGTCGCGAACCTGCTGCTGATGCGCGCGGCGGGCCGCATGCGGGAAGTCGCGATTCGCACGTCGCTCGGCGCGGGACGCTGGCGGCTCGCGCGCCAGATGGTGACCGAGGCGCTGGTGCTGTCATCGCTCGGCGGGCTCGGCGGGCTCGGCCTCGGTCTGGCGGGCGTGCGCGCGCTCGTGGCCACCAGCTCGCGCGCGATCCCCGGCTTCGTAGACGCCTCGCTGCACCCGGCCGTGCTCGCCTTCACGATGGGGCTCGCGGTGGTGACGGGGCTCGTCTTCGGCATGGCGCCCGCGGTCGCGGCGATCCGCGGCAACACGAACGCGCTGCTCAAAGACGACGGGCCGCGTGGGTCGGGCGGACGAAGCACGGGCGCGATGCGCGCCATCCTCGTCGTGTCCGAAACGGCCCTGGCCCTGATGCTGCTCGTCGCGGCCGGCCTCCTGATCAAGAGCTACTCGCGGCTGCAGGCGGTGGATCCGGGCTTCTCGGCGGAGAACGTCCTGACGACGATGATCGCGCTGCCGCAGGCGCGCTATCCAGACGCGGCCGCGCGGCGCGCGTTCTGGGATCGCCTGATCGACCGCGCGCGCGCCCTGCCGGGCGTGACATCAGCGGCGTTGACCTCGAACGTGCCGTTCAGCGGCAGCGTCGGCTCGGGCTCGTACTCGATCGTCGGCTACACGCCCGGGCCGACCGACGCGCGCCCGCACGGCCGCCAGGAGGTCGTCGGCGGCGACTACTTCGCGACCCTGCGCATCCCGGTCGTCGCCGGCCGGGTGTTCGGCGACGGTGACACCGCCGACAGCCCGCCGGTCGTGGTCATCGACGAGTACCTGGTCAACCGGTACTTCAAGAACCGCAGCCCGATCGGCCAGCAGATACAGCGCGGCGGTCCCGCAAGCCCGCGCTTCACCATCATCGGGGTCGTCGGGACGATCAACAGCATCGACCTCGGCGAGCCCGTGACGAAGGAGCGTCTGTACTACCCGGTCACGCAGCAAGCGAGGCCGGCCATGGCGTTGATGCTGAAGACCGCCCGCGAGCCGCTGAGCCTCGTGGCCGAGGTGCGCGCCGCCGTCGAGTCGATCGATGTCGAGCAGCCGATTGCCGACGTGCGGACGATGGAGCAGTGGATGGCGCGGTCGTTGGAGGGGCGGCGGACGCCGATGTTGCTGCTGGGTCTGTTCGGCGCGGTCGCGCTCGTGCTGTCGGCGATCGGGATCTACGGCGTGCTCGCCTTCGGCGTGACGCTGCGCGCGCGCGAGTTCGGCATCCGGCAGGCGCTCGGCGCCGATCGGCGCGCGGTGCTCAGGCTGGTGTTGACGCAGGGGCTGCGCACGGCGGGCCTCGGCGTCGCGATCGGCCTCGCCGGCGCGTTCGCGCTCACCCGGTTCATGAACAGCCTGCTGTTCCAGATCCCCGCCACCGACGGCGTGACGTTCGCGGCGATTCCCGCGCTGCTGCTCGTCGTTGCGCTCCTGGCCAGCTACGTCCCCGCGCGGCGTGCGTCACAGGTCGACCCGGTGGTGTCCCTGCGCTGCGAGTAGATCGGACGTCGCGACGCGCTCGACGCGATGTCGATCACTGGCGCGTCGCGGTCCAGGATCCATTCGAGCCGCCGGTCACGGTCCCCTGCATGGCGGTCCCGTTCACGCGGCCGGTGTAGTGCGCGCCGCCGGCGGTGAACTCGATCGCGCCGCC
>CAYHSN010000274.1:2786-5138 GCA_964359235.1 uncultured Vicinamibacterales bacterium
GTCGCCGTCTCGTCGGCTTCCCAGTCCTCCATCGTGAACGAGTTCGAGACGATTCGTGTGCCCGGCCGGAGATCGAGGATCTTCGGCCGCAGCTTCATGTTGATGGACGGCAGCAGGAACATCGTGATGACGGTCGCCTGCGAGAAGTCGGTCTCGAAGAGATCGGCCTGGAGGAAGGTGGCCCGGTCGGCGACGCCCGCGCTCGCTGGCGTCGTGGCGATGCTAGAATGCCCGCGGCACCACGATGCGAATCACGGCCCGGCTGTTTCCGATGGACTTTCCGCCGGCCTCGGCCCGAATACCGGAGCGCCGGTGATGGCTGCCACGCCTCCTGCTTTCAACGCCGCGCCCAGTGTGGTGGGCAGCTTTCCACACACGACCGCAGACCAGTTGGTTGACGATGTCCTGGGGCGTTTTCGGCAGCTTCCGGCATGGCCGCAGCTCCCCGCTCGCGATTGGCGCGAGAGCATGTACGTCCAGTACTCGGAAGGGCTGCCTGGAGCGGTGATCGACAACGAGGCGCAGCGGATCTATTTCCAAAAGGGACCCGCCTTCGAGTCGGCGCTCGAGCAGTTCTACCAGGCGGTCGTGGAAGAGCAGGTCGATCGCTTTGCCGTGTCGCGCGACTACGCGCTCGGACTGCATCTGTTTCTGGACAAGCTCCAACAAACGAATCCCAATGGGCGCCGGTGGGTGAAGGGTCAAGTGACTGGTCCCTTCAGCTTCGCCATGACCGTGACCGACGAGGCCAAGCGGTCGCTCGCCTACACCCCCGACCTCCACGAAGTCGCCACGCAGGGCATGGCCATGAAGGCGCGATGGATGGCCAGGCGCTTGCGCGAAGTGTCGCAGGGTGCGTTGGTGGTGCTCGACGAGCCTTACCTGTGTTCCTTCGGGTCGGCCTTCGTCAACGTGTCCAGAGAAGACGTCATTGCCGCCATCGACGCTGCCATCGCCGCCATCCATACCGAAGGCGCGTTGGCTGGCATCCACTGCTGCGGGAACACGGACTGGTCGCTCGTGTTTTCCACCCAGGTTGATGTCGTCAACTTCGATGCCTACGCCTACTTCCACGGCATTCCCCTCTATCCGGATCATCTTCGATCGTTTCTCGATCGGGGAGGGATCCTGAGCTGGGGCATCGTGCCAGCCTCGGCGACCGGCGACGACCTCGATCCGGCCACGCTCGTCCGCATGCTGGACGACCGAGTGGGGCAGCTCGTTGGAAAAGGCATGGACCGCGCCCGCATCTATCACCAGGCAATCCTGACGCCGTCGTGCGGCATGGGCAGCCAGAGCGTCGAGGGCGCCACGCGCGTTGTGGATGCCTTGATCCGCTTGGCCGAGCTGATCCAGGAGCGCGAGGGACTCCAGTGCTGATTGCCGTGATCGGCAAAGGCGGCGTTGGCAAGACGACCGTGACCGCGCTCTTGCTGCGACGCCTTCTCGATGCGCGTCACGTGCCCGTGCTGGCCGTCGACGCTGACCCGTCAAACTGTCTCGGACCGATGCTGGGCCTCGCGATCGACCGCACGCTGGCCGACTTGCGAGATGGCATGCGGGACACTCCGGACCGCCCGGCCTCGATGTCACAGGCCGAGTGGCTGTCGATTCGCGCGGAAGAGGCCCTCATCGAGAACAACGGGTTCGACCTGCTGACGATGGGACATCCCGAAGGGCCCGGGTGCTACTGCTTCGTCAACAACGTGATCCGTGGCTATCTCGATCGGCTGACCCGGTCCTACCGGCACGTGATCGTGGATTGCGAAGCCGGTCTGGAACACCTGTCTCGACGCACGGCCGGTCGGCCGGACCGGCTGGTCTGTGTGGTGAACCGGGCGAAGCTGTCGGCCGAGACGGTCCGCCGGGCACTGGAGCTCTACTCGAGCCTCCACGACGGGGTGGTGCCCGAGCTCGACCTGGTCCTCAATGGATTCGAGTCTGGTGAGCCATTGGCGACGCAGTTGACAGCGGCGGCTTCCTTCGGCGAAGCGAGCTTCACTCGCACCTTCACCGTGCCATGGGACGCCCGCGTGTCGGCGCTCGACGCGGCGGGGCGGTCGCTACTCGAGCTGGAGTCCTCGTCGCCGGCGCTCGCGGCCCTGAGTGGGTGGGAGCACAGCGCATGAAGGTCGCCGTGACCGGTAAGGGCGGCGTCGGCAAGACCACGGTCGCGGCGCACCTCGCCCGCTGCTGGCGCGACCTGTCCCACCGCGTGGTGGCGGTTGATGCCGACCCGGACGCGAACCTGGCTGGCACGCTGGGGTACCGCGGTCCCGACATCGCACCGCTGGTCAGCCTGAAGGCTCTCGTCAACGAGCGCGTGGGCGGCGGCGACGGCTGGGGCGGCTT
>CAYHSN010000275.1:0-2843 GCA_964359235.1 uncultured Vicinamibacterales bacterium
TCGTGTCTTCGTGGCTGGTTTCGCAAGTGAACCAACCTTCGTGTCTTCGTGGCCCCTTCGGAGGTCTTGCCTAGCTCGCGAACAGGTTTTTCACCACGAACAGCACGTTGGCCGGGCGCTCGGCGAGCCGGCGCATGTACCACGGGAACCAGAACTCGCCGTAGCTGATGAGGACGCGCAGCCGGTAGCCGCCGGCCGCGAGCCGCGCCTGCGCGTCGCGCCGGATGCCGTAGAGCATCTCGAACTCGAAGGCGTTCTTGGGGACGCCGCTGGCCGCCGCGTGCTGCTGGATGCGCTGGATGAGCGCGGCGTCGTGCGTGCCGAAACCGGCGGAGACGCCCGCCTTGCGCGCCTCGTCGCCGAGGAGCCGCACGGCCAGCCGGACATAGTTCTCGTCGACATCGCGCCGGGACTGGAACGCGATCGTCGCCGGCTCCTTGTACGCGCCCTTGACCAGCCGGATCGCCGCGCCGAGCGGCACGAGCGTGTCCAGATCGCTGTCGGTCCGGAGCAGGTACGACTGCACGCAGACGCCGACGTTGGGCTGCTCGCGGCGGATGCGGCGGTAGAGATCGAGCGTCACGTCGGTGTAGGCCGAGCCCTCCATGTCGATCCACACCGTTCGGCCGAGCGTCGCGGCGTGGTCGGCGGTCCGCTTGAGGTGCGTGTAGCAGGCCTCGGCGCTCTGGTCGAGCCCGAGCTGCGTCAGCTTGACCGACATCTCGGCGTCGATCCCCGCCGCGCGCACGCGCTCCTGGGCCTGGATGTAGTGGTCCACCACGGCCTGCGCCTCGCCGAGCCCCGTGACATTCTCGCCGAGCCGCGTGAGGATCGTCGCCACGCCGTCGCGGCGGAGCAGCTCGGCCGCGCCGAGCGCATCCTCGAGCTCTTCGCCCGGCATGAACCGCTTCGTGGCGCGCCTGACGAAGCCCCAC
Source organism: uncultured Vicinamibacterales bacterium (assembly GCA_964359235.1). Classification (GTDB taxonomy): domain Bacteria; phylum Acidobacteriota; class Vicinamibacteria; order Vicinamibacterales; family JAHECP01; genus CAYHSN01. The sequence goes on from CAYHSN010000275.1 coordinate 936, forward strand.
CGCATCGCGCGCTCGCGCAACCACGCCGACTGCGAGCCTGCCAGCAGTACCGACCGCATCAGTCCCATGACGATCTCCCAGAACAGCTTTCAGCTTTCAGCGCTCAGCTCTCAGCGTCTTTCGAGGCGGGCACGCACTGACGGCTGATAACTGAGAGCTGACAGCTACTTCGCCGCCAGCTCTTCATACGCCATCTCCAGGAGGTGGCTGGCCGTCAAGCGTCCGCCAAGCGGCGCGAGGTCCGTGAAGCCGGGCAGCGTGTCCAGCTTGATGATGGCGTCTTTCTCGGCGCCAGCGGCCATCTGCCTGCGCACGTGATCCAGCGCGGCCGACAGGTAGTCGCGAAACAACAGCAGGTCGGCTCGGCGGCCCGTGACCGCCGCGCCCGGTGCGGCGTGGCCGAAGATGTAGAGCGTGTCGGCCTCGTGGTCCTTCGTCACCTGCTCCAGCGTCTTCGCCCAGTTCACGATCGACGCGCCCGCCGGGCGATCGACGCGCGGCTGGATGCGATGGAACATGAGATCGCCCATGTGTACGACATTGGCTCGCTGAAACGTGACGACCGCGTCGCCTCCGGTGTGGCCGGGCCCGTAGTGCCGCGCCTCGACGGTCTCGCGGCCGATCGTCTCCGCCCAGGTGTTGGTGAACGTCGCGTCGGCGTACGCCTGGTGATCCTCGGTCTTGGCCTGAACGGCCGCGGTCTTCTGCAGCTCGGGCACGCGCGCGTGCGCGACGCTCTTCTTCACCGCCGGCCGGAAGACCAGGTTGCCGCCGGTGTGATCCGCGTGATGGTGCGTATTGAAGAGGAAGTCGATCGGCCGCGTCGCGCGCTGCTTGAGGCCGTCGAGGCAGACCGGCGCGGTGTCGGCGTACTGGCTGTCGATCACGACCACGCCGTCAGGCGAGATGAAGTAGCCGATCGTCCCGCCGCGCTGCGTGAAGATGCCGACGCCGCCCCGCAGCTCTTCGAATTTCGGCGAAGGCGGCGGCGCCTGCGTCGCCTGGCCGAGCGCGCGCAGGTCGCTGATGACGCCCGCCGCGATCGCCGCAGACGAGGTCGCGAGAAACTGCCGACGGTTGAGGATCATGGCTCCCCTCTCCTTCCAGTCAACGCACTGTGCGATTTCACACAATCGCTGATTCTATCCTCGAATCGACCCGTCACGCCAACGGTGCGCTTTCGCGCTCGCCGTGAAGCTCGCGTACTGGATGAATGACTGACAAGCAGAACGGACGATTCGCCACGAAGGCACAAAGACACGAAAGGGCCCACTACGGCGCCCACGCGCGCAAGCTCGCCGTCTACGTGCGCGAGCGCGGCGTCGTGACCCTCGAGTCGGCCGTCCGTTCCATGACGAGCCTGCCCGCCGCAGTGTTCGGCCTGACCGATCGGGGCGTCATCCGCCCCGGCGCGTGGGCCGACCTCGCGGTGTTCGATCCGAACGAGATCCGCGACCGCGCAACCTACACTGAGCCCCACCATTTCGCGGCCGGGATGGCGTTCGTGCTCGTGAACGGGCAGGTGGTGATTGAGGACGGGACGTTCACGAAGGCGATGCCGGGGCGGGTACTGAAGAGGAACGCGCCATAGGTGCAGGGCGCAGGGTGCGAGGTGCGACGTGCGGGGTGCTGGGCGCATCTGTCATTCTGACAATAGGTTAGCGGTGCATTGACAGAACGCCGGCTTCTGTGTAACACTTCATCCGGATTTACGGATTATTGCCGACCCGATGTCAGCCCGGCCTCTGGCCTCCAGCCCCGGGCCTCCGGTCTTATGGCGCACGCTCCTGTGTTCGGCCATCTCGCCGCGCTTGCCGATGCGACGCGCTGCCGGATGCTGCTGCTGCTCGAGGGGCATGAGCTCACGGTGTCGGAGGTGTGCACGGTGCTGCAGCTCCCGCAGTCGAC
>CAYHSN010000275.1:2943-5109 GCA_964359235.1 uncultured Vicinamibacterales bacterium
TGCGCGACGAGCTGTTCGGCCGCAGCTTCTGCGTGCGCGCGATGTTCGGCTTCTTCGATCCTGACATGGTGATTGGCGATCTGGGGTGCGGCACGGGGCAGGTCTCGGCCGGCGTGGCGCCGTTCGTACGCCGGGTCATCGCGGTCGACGCTTCGGGCGAGATGCTGCAGTCGGCGAGACGCCGCCTGCAGGAGGTGGACAACGTCGTGATTCGGCGCGGCGATCTCGAGGCGCTGCCGATCGAGGAAGGGGAGCTGGACGCGGCCTCGCTCGTGCTGGTGCTGCACCATCTCCCGCAGCCGGGTGTCGCGCTGCGCGAGGCCGCGCGCGTGCTCAAGCCCCGCGGGCGCCTCGTCATCGTCGACATGATGCCGCACGATCGCGAGGAGTACAAGCAACAGATGGGCCACGTGTGGCTCGGCTTCTCGGAAGAGCGCATCGCGCAGGAACTACGCGACGCGGGGTTCGGGCGCGTGCGGGTGCGTCCGCTTCCGCCCGAGCGCGACGCCAAGGGACCGGCGTTGTTTGTCGCCGTTGCCGAACGCCCGCCCGTCACGACGGAGCTGGCCTCCGCTGGCGCCGGGCAGACGAAAGGAACAGCATAGACGGATTGTCGAATGACTGACGACTGACGACTGACGACTGCTCTTCTGGAGGATGACTCGCATGAGCGTGGCAACTGAAAGACTTCATCCGTTCGAGGCGGCCGTGAAAGCGGGCCGCGAACCGTTCAAGGTCAAGGATGCGTCGCTCGCCGGCTTCGGGCGCCAGGAGATTCGGCTGGCCGAGCAGGAGATGCCCGGCCTGATGGCGCTCCGCGCGCGCTACAAGGGGCAGCAGCCGCTCGCTGGCGCCAGGATCATGGGCAGTCTGCACATGACGATCCAGACGGCGGTGCTGATCGAGACGCTGACCGAGCTCGGCGCCGACGTGCGCTGGGTCTCGTGCAATATTTTCTCGACGCAGGACCACGCGGCGGCCGCCGTCGCCGTCGGCCGCCCCGAGACGGGCGGCACGCCCGCGAAGCCGCGCGGGACGCCCGTGTTCGCGTGGAAGGGCGAGACGATCGAGGAGTACTGGTGGTGCACGAAGGAAGCGCTCGTGTGGCCGGACGGGTCGGGCCCGACGCTCATCGTGGATGACGGAGGCGACGCGACGCTCTTCGTGCACAAGGCGCACGAGTTCGAGCAGGCGGGCGCCGTGCCGCCCTTCAACCCGGCGCAGGATCCCGAGGAATGGGGCGTCACCCTCGACGTGATCCGGCAGGAGCTGAAGGCGCACCCCGGCCGCTGGTCGACGATCGCCACCCTCATCCGCGGCGTGAGCGAGGAGACGACGACCGGGGTCAACCGCCTGTACCAGATGATGAAGGCGGGCACGCTGCTCTTCCCGGCGATCAACGTCAACGACTCGGTCACCAAGAGCAAGTTCGACAACATCTACGGTTGCCGCCACTCGGTGGTCGACGGGCTGAACCGCGCGACCGACGTCATGCTGGGCGGCAAGGTGGCCGTGGTCTGCGGGTTCGGCGAGGTGGGCAAGGGTTGCGCGCAGGCGCTGCGCGGCCAGGGCTGCCGCGTGATTGTCACCGAGATCGATCCGATCTGCGCGCTGCAGGCGGCGATGGAAGGCTACCAGGTCTCGACAGTCGAGGACGTGGTCCAGGCGGCGGACATCTTCATCACCGCGACGGGCAACAAGAACCTCATCACCGTCGACCACATGGCGCGGATGAAGGACAAGGCCGTCATCGGCAACATCGGCCACTTCGACAACGAGATCGACATGGCCGGGTTGAAGAAGCTCAAGGGCGTCCAGTGCGTGAACATCAAGCCGCAGTACGACGAGTGGCGGTTCCCGGACGGCCACAGCGTGCTCGTGCTCGCCGAAGGCCGGCTGCTCAACCTCGGCTGCGCCACGGGCCATCCGAGCTTCGTCATGTCGGCGTCGTTCACCAACCAGGTGATGGCGCAGCTCGACCTGCACGCGCACGCCGAGCAGTACGGCAAGACGGTGTTCGTGCTGCCGAAAAAGCTGGATGAAGAGGTGGCGCGGCTGCACCTCGCGCAGCTCGGCGTGAAGCTGACGAGGCTCACGAAGGACCAGGCCGACTACCTCGGCGTGCCCGTCGAGGGACCCTACAAGCCGGAGCATTACCGGTACTAG
>CAYHSN010000276.1:0-5104 GCA_964359235.1 uncultured Vicinamibacterales bacterium
TTTGCTAGTAACTGTTTAGCGGGCTGCCCCGGCCGACCCGCTAAACAGTTACCGTCGATGCAACCTGTTGTTTTGATTGAGGTTAGTTAGATGACCCGCGCGCCGCGTGCGGGGGGCCCAGGCCGCGGGCGGGCGCTTTCGGTCAGGCGTGGGCCCCGAGCGCACGCCCGGTCCTGGCACCGGCACACTGCTCAGGACACGAATCCGAAGGTGCCCCGCCCGCTCGACCGCGAGCGTCTCTTGTCATCGACATCACGCCCGCCTTCGCCGCCGCCGAGTGAATCGTGCCTGTGTATAATCGCCCGTGTCGAAGAAACCCCTGCGGCGCCGGCCCGCGCGCTCCTCACCGGCGGGCGCCGAAGCGTTCGCACGCCTGATCGAAACCGCGCACGAGGGGATTTACATCGGCATTCTCACCGAGACCGACAGCACCACGCTCGCCGCCAATCCTCACTTGAAACTGATGTTCGGCTATGGTGCTGAAGCGCCGCAGGACGACGTGCGTCCCTTCGACCGCGAGCGTTTCGTGGACGAGCAGTCGCGCGTGGCGTTCCTGGAGCGCCTGCAGCGCGACGGCGCGGTCACCGACTACCTGCTCCGCCTCCGCCGCGCCGACGACAGCGCGATGTGGGCCGAAGTCACGGCGCACGCGGAGGCCGCCGACACCCTCGGCTCCATCCGGATCGAGGCGCTGATGCGCGACGTGAGCGAACGCAAGCGGCTCGAAGCGCAGGCGCGCGATCTCTACCACCAGTTGCTGCAAGCCGAGAAGCTGGCCGCGCTCGGCCAGACGGTGTCTGGCGTGGCGCACGAGCTGAACAATCCGCTCGCGACGATCCTCACGTGGGCCGAGCGGCTCGCCGAGCGCCCGGCCGATGAGGCCGTGCGCCGCGGTCTCGACACGATCCGCCGCGAGTCGGAGCGCGCGGCGAAAATCGTCCGGAGCCTGCTCACCTTCGCGCGCAAGCGTCACACCACGCGCGCCATGGTCGACGTCAACCATGTCGTGCGCGAGACGCTGGCGCTGCGCGCCTACGAACAGCGCGTGCACAACATCACGACGATCGAGGCGCTCGCGGCCGGCCTGCCGCTCGTCTTCGCCGATCCGCACCAACTCCAGCAGGTGCTGCTGAACCTGGTCATCAACGGCGAGCAGGCCATGCTCACCGCCAACGGCCGCGGCACGCTCATCGCTCGGACGTGGCACGACCTCGATCGCGACGCCGTGATCGTCGAGGTGCATGACGATGGGCCGGGCGTCCCCGAGGACGTGCAGACGAAAATTTTCGATCCGTTCTTCACGACGAAAGACGTGGGCAAGGGCACCGGCCTCGGCCTCACGGTCGCCTGCGCGATCGTCGAAGAGCACGGCGGGCGGCTGACGGTGACCTCCGATCCCGGCGGCGGCGCCACGTTCCGGGTGGAGTTGCCGATCGGCGGCACGGCGCTGCGCCCCGCGCCGCCCCCGGCGGCGGAGTCGCCCGAGGAGCACCCGATCGAGGCGACCGCGCTGGTGGTGGAAGACGAAGCCGCGCTGGGGACGGCGGTTGCTGAAGCGCTGTCGGATGCGGGGTTTCGCGTGGATCGCGCGGGTGACGGCGAGGAAGCGCTCGAGCGCGTGAAAGGTCGGCCCTACGACCTGATCGTCTGCGATCTGAAGATGCCGCGACTCGACGGCTCGGCGTTCTACCGCACGATCGTGGCCACGTACCCCGCGCTGGCGCGCCGCATCGTGTTCGTCACGGGTGACGTTGCCGGCACGGACTCCGAGCGTTTCCTCCAGGAGACCGGCTGCCGGTGGCTCGGGAAACCCTTCCGGTTGAAGGACCTCCTGCGCGTCGCGCGCGAGGTGATTGCGTAACGCCCACTATCTCGCGGCCGCCGCTCGGCGGCCGTGCACCTTCCTGATCGAACTCACGGTCCGGTGCGCGTGAACCGCTCTGTGCGCGCTCGCGCGCTGACGGGTGTAGGCCAGCACCACGCCGTTCGCGGGGCCGAGCGGCTTCTCAGCCAGGACCGGCGCGTGATGTGAACTGAACGCCGCGAGCTTGGCCTTCGCCATTTTCAGCCGCTGCAACATCTGCTCGAACGCCAGCACGGAGGCCGGACGCTCGGGCGCGCCACCGGCCGGCTCCTCGGCGCAGAGCAGCCTGCGCAGGCGCTGAATCGCGCGCGCGTGGAGCTGGGAGACGCGCGATTCGTTCACGCCAATCTCGGCGCCAATCTCCTTCATCGTCACTTCACCGAAGTAGTAGAGGCTGACCACGCGGCGCTCTCGCGGCGGAAGCGCGGCGATGGCGGCGTGAATCCGATCGCGGACTTCCTGCTGCTCGAACGCCTTGTCAGGCGAGGTCGGCTCCGACGGCACGAACGCCGGCGGCAGCGACGAGTGATCGACATGCTCGGCGTTGGCGAGGGGCGAGGTCGACTCGATCGTGTGGATGCGCACGATCGTGCGCCCGAGGCGCGTTTCGTCCGACCCCACGCGCGCCGCGAGATCCGCGAGCGACGGCTCGGCGCCGAGCTCGCGGCGCAGCGCTTCGCGCGCAGCCTCGAGCTCGCGCCGGATCCTGCGCACCCCGCGCGGCCACGCATCGCGCCGAAGCGCGTCGATCATCGCGCCGCGCACGCGCCGCTCGGCGAAGGTCTCGAACTTGATGCCGCGCCGCTCGTCGAAGCGGCAGGCCGCGTCGATGAGCCCGAGCATCCCGTCCTGCACGAGATCGCCGATGTCGATCGAGTGGGGCATGGTGGCGGCGACGCGTCGGGCGAGCGACTCCACAAACGGAACGCCGTTCTCGATGCGCTGCCGCTGATGGGCCCCCAGGGGCGTGCGGTGCATGATCGTCGGTCCCTCCTGCGGAACGCTCGGGCGCGTCCGCGATGACCATCGCTGTGCCGGCGAGGGCACGCATGGGCAGTGGCGAGAAGGGCAACGGCGATACCAGCATCGTCCTGATGATGGATCAGGACCAGCATCAAGCTAAGCAATGGATTAAGAACAAAGGACTTAACTGATGTGGGGTGGCCATGAAAACCCGTGAAGGACCACGCGAAAACGACCCGAAATCGTCAACGCATTGACACCAAGAGACCGTCAAGTGCCAATCCAGTGACACAAGACCGGGTAGTGGGAGTGGGTACTTAGGATTTCAGGCGCGTGCGGATGTCCTTCGCGGTCGAGAGCGCGTCGAGCGCGCTGGCCACCACCTGGCTCGCGCGCGCGCGGCTCCCCTCATCCTGGAGCTTCGCTTCGAGCAGCTCCGCGTTGGCCAGGATGATCCCCAGCTGGTTGTTCAGGCGGTGAAACAGAAGACCGAGGTTGGACGGCTCGTCCACAGACGTCCTCTCGCGCGGAGCGCGGGCGCCCCCATGGATCGGATACGCCATGGGCGGCGCCTACGACGCTTCCTTGGTGGACCAGGACGAAGCGTGCCCGGCGGTGCGCGGATCGCGCCACAGGGTGTCGACGAAGATCCGCACCGAACCGCCCGCGGTCCGGACGTACTCCACCTTCCCGCTGGCAATCCAGTTGTAGATCGTGCGCCGGCTGACACCCACCAGCTCACACGCCTTCATGATCGAGATGGTTTTGCGGTCGACAATCATCTCTGGCTCGCCGCTCCTTGAATCTGCGGGTGACCAAACTGACTTCGCCACCGTCTATCGGACCGTTGCGTGCAATCCTGTAGAGCGCCGGTTCCTTGACGAACGTCTCGCGTGACGTCAAAATATTGGCGGCGCCGTAAATGACTGAACAGCCTACACATCTGCTACTCGTGGACGATGAGGGGTCGTTGCGGGAGGCGGTGGCGGAACGCCTCGGCGATCATGGGTTCCGTGTGGAGCAGGCCGCCAGCGGCGAGGACGCGCTGCAGCGTCTCGCCGACTTCGCCTTCGATATCGTCGTAACCGATCTCCGCCTGCCGGGCATCGACGGCAGAAAGGTGCTCGAGGCCGCGCTCGATCGGTATCCCGACATCATCGTGATTGTCATCACCGGCTACGGCACGGTGAAAGACGCGGTGGACGCGATCAAGCAGGGCGCCGCCGACTTCATCGCCAAGCCGTTTCAGTTCGACGCGTTGCTGCACGTGCTGCGCTCGGCGATCGAGCAGCGGCGATTGAAGTCCGAGAACGACTACCTGCGGTCGCAGCTCCAGGATCGCTACAAGATCGGCGGCATCGTCGGGCAGAGTCCGCCGATGCGGCACTTGTTCCAGTTGCTCGAGACCGTGGCGGCCACGTCGAGCACCGTGCTCATCACCGGCGAGACGGGCACGGGCAAGGAGCTCGCTGCCCGCGCGATTCACCACAGCAGCGCGCGTCGCGCGCACCGGTTCGTCGCGCTCAACTGCAGCGCGATTCCCGAGACGCTGCTCGAGGCGGAGCTGTTCGGTCACGTGCGCGGCGCCTTCACGGGCGCCGTCGCGAACCGGCAGGGCCGGCTCGAGCAGGCGAACAAGGGCACGCTCTTTCTCGACGAGATCGGGACGATGAGTCCAGGACTCCAGGCGAAGCTCTTGCGCGTGCTGCAGGAGCGCGAGCTCGAGCGCGTCGGCGACTCGCATCCGATCAGGATCGACGTCCGCGTGATCGCCGCGACGCACTCCGACATCGCGAAAATGGTCGCGGACGGGACGTTCCGCGAGGATCTCTTCTACCGGCTCAACGTCATTCCGATCCATCTGCCGCCGCTGCGCGAACGTCGCGAAGACATCCCGCTGCTCGTGCAGAATTTCCTGCAGAAGCTCGGGGCCGAGTCAGAGCGCGCGCAGGTGACCTTCTCGCAGGAGGCGATGCGTCGGCTCATGGCCTGCAACTGGCCCGGCAACGTGCGCCAGCTCGAAAACGTGGTGGAGCGCACGCTGGCGTTGAGCCCCGGCCGCGCGCAGATCGAGATCTCGGACCTGCCGCCCGAGCTTCAGCGGGCCGCCGATGCGCCTGAGGCCTCGACCGTGTGGTTTCCAGACGATGGGGTCGATCTGGAGTTGCACGTGCGCAGCGTGGAGCTGGCACTGATCAAGCGCGCGCTGGAGCGCACGAAGGGCAACAAGCAGCAGGCCGCCGGTCTGCTGAAGGTGAAGCGGACCACGCTCATCGA